>JAFOER010000016.1 GCA_017380095.1 Bacteroidales bacterium | reverse complement strand
TTCATATTTTTTTAGAGGGCTCCGTAGCTCAACTGAATAGAGCATCTGACTACGGATCAGAAGGTTACAGGTTTGAATCCTGTCGGAGTCACAAAAAAGCATCCAATTTTGGATGCTTTTTTTGTTTTATTTTATAACTTTATAAGTTTTTTTGATGTTATAACATCAAAAATTATGAATAATAAGGATCAGGACATAGCATACTTTATATCATTCTGTATTGAGCAATACAAGAAAGCTAAAGGGTTGTCGGGAGCAGAGGTCCTGGATATATTTGTAAAATTTGGTGTTCTGGATTATCTGAAAGATCATTTTGATATTCTACATACGCAAAGTTATCAGTGGTTGCTGGAAGATATAGATGAATTTATTGAGAAGAGGAGGTAGGATATGAAAATTTATCATGGGAGTTTGGACATTGTAAATACCCCAGAAATTCGCAAACCCAACAGAACTTTAGATTATGGAGTTGGCTTCTATGCAACATCCTCATATGATCAGGCAGTTTCTTGGGTGAAGCGTAGAATGGCTGAAAGTAAATCTGACACGGGTTACATTAACATTTATGAATATGACCAAAAAGAGAAAAGTAATTTGAATATTCTCTTTTTTGATGGACCTTCAGAGGAATGGGTTGACTTTGTGATGAGTAATCGTACTGTTAAAAATTTCACCCACGATTATGATGTAGTTTATGGGCCGGTTGCAAATGATAGAGTTTATGCTGCATTTGCTCTCTATGAGGGAAGATTGATTGATAAGGCAACTCTTATTAAAGAGCTTAAAACATATAAACTTGTTGATCAGTTTTTATTTCACACAGAGAGTTCTCTTAAGTTATTGAGCTTTATACAAGCAGAGGAGGTAAAATTATGATGAATCTGAATATTACTCAAGATAATTTATATCTGCTTCTCCCTTCCAAAATCAGTTGGTTGGCAATGTTGATGGTGGAGGATAAAGGGGTTTCTATAACTGAAGCTATAGAAACTCTTTATAAATCTGACCTGTACAAGCAATTGGAGAAGGAAGAGACTAAATTGTGGCATTTGGGACCAGTTGCATTATATGAGTCCCTTTATTAAGTTAATCACCCTTCTCTCCCCGGAGTTTCAGTATCCCCATGAGTTCCTGCAATTCACCGTGGGCAAATACCCATCCCTGAGGCACCTCTGGAGATGGTAAGCGCCCACGGTGTAACAAATTTGTTTTACCGTGGGCAGTAATCCTTGCTAGGAAGCACTCTGAAGGGTATTGTTGCCCACGGTGAATTGCAGGAAAGGAAAGTTATGCTAACTTTACCCTCATAAACAGACATACCAACAACCATGAAACATTCACTGGCCATACTGATAGCGGCAACTGCAATATTCATTCTCTCAGCCTGTACAAGTAACCCCAAACCCCTGAAAGTCCTCTATTGGAACATTCAGAACGGAATGTGGGACGGGCAGACAGACAACTACGAAAGGTTCACAGATTGGGTGCAGCATCAGAATCCGGATATCTGTGTTTGGTGCGAGTCAGTTACCCTATACTACACCAATACCGCAGAGAGCATGCCGCAAGAGGAGCGTTATCTTCCCGATGGCTGGATGGAGCTTGCTGCCCGCTATGGTCACCAGTATGTGTATATGGGAGGCCACAGGGATGATTATCCGCAGGTAATCACATCAAAATACCCAATTGAAAATGTAAAGAGGATTGTCGGGAATGGGCAGGACAGTGTAGTTACCCACGGTGCCGGATGGGCAAGAATCAAATACAATGGCAAGGATCTTAACATAGTTACCCTCCACACCTGGCCACAGAAATATTCCTTTGGAATAACCAAGGCGCAAAGGGATTCCAGCAAGGCCGTCAGCGGAGGAGACAGGTACCGCCGCATGGAGATGGAATATATTTGTAAAGAAACTGTAGGGGAGAGCAGCAATGCAGCGCAGGAATACTGGATGATGATGGGAGACTTCAACGCAAAATCGAGAGTTGACAACTGGTTCTACAAATGGCCGGAAGACACAACTGCATTCCTTGTACATGACTACATCCATTCAAAAACCCCATACATAGATGTAATTAAAGAGACGTATCCCGACAAATTTTTCACAACCACCGGAGGCAAAACCCGAATAGACTTCTTCTACTGTACAGCACCTTTGTACAAAAAAATAACCAGGGCAGAAGTAATCTCAGACGATTACACTACCCCTGTACGCAATGAGCAGAAAATCTCCAACTTCTGGCACCCCTCAGACCACAGGCCAATACTGGTGGAGATTGAGTTGTAGTCGTTAAGTGAATTTTATTTCAACAACCCTTCTATAAATTTCTCCAGAGGTACCTCAGTGCGCATTCCAATCTTATGACGGAACCTGTGCCTTTGCATCAATACACTTCTTGGAGCAATGGCCATCAGTTCTGCTATTCTCTTGTTGTCCTGTTTCAATGCTATGAGCATTGAGAGAAGTTCTTCACGTGGAGTAGCGGATGGGACCCTTTCATGCAGGCGGTGAAGAAACATAGGATGCATCAGTTCAAAATATTGGCGGAATTTGGCTTCACCTTCATCTTTCAGTATATGAGGGGTCAAGGTCTCCAGTTCCTTGCGTTTCTTCTTATCGTTAAGGTACTCCTTTATTTCTTGTGCGGCATTCATTTGTCCTGCATCCGACTGATTCAGTTGTTCAATTAACTGTGAAAGCTTGTCATTGGTCTGTTCCATCTGTTGTTTGTGCCTTTTCTTCTGATAATACAGTAGTGCAACAACAACAGAAATAATGACAAACGATATAACCATATAAATCATGAACCACAGACGCTGATTGTCTTTCTCAAGCTGCAGGATCTGTAATTTCTGTTTTTTCTTTTCTGTATGCAAATCTGCAATGGACTCTACAAGATTGAATTTGAGTTTATTTTCGTCGAATGAATGCTTTTCACTCAGGAGCATACTCAGATATTGGCCAATTTTATCAAGATTCCTTTTTTTCAGGTAATGGTTTAAAATCTGCTCATAATCTATGTTTATATAGGAAGGTGTGTAGTTTTTGCTCATAATGGTACACATGCTGTCCAGCATCCTTTCTGCTATGATGTCCTTGCCCATCTTAAAGTATGTTTGGGCCAATTGGTTATATGCTTTTGCCCGGTTTGCCGCAGTTCCGTCCTTGGTTACATTCAGCAGATCCTTAATTCCCTGTTCCAATGAATCCCCGCCTCTGTTTATGTCATTTGTAAGAATTGAGCCATTCAGAAGGTCTATATCCACCATTCCGCTGTTATAAGGAAGGGAATGGCAAAGTTTTCTGGCTTTTTCTATGTAAAATGAAACAGAATCAGTCATTCCAAGCTGATACAAAGCCATGCCTTTATTTATATATGTCTGGGCAGAAATCATGGGATTCTTATTTGTTGTCTTCTTCTCCACTTGTATTGCCTCTGAAGCATACATGTTGGCGTACTCCGGTATTCCCCACTCCAGGAAAAGTCCAACTAAGGTTTGCAGGCTGTTGACAACCCCCAGGTCATCATTTCTCAATTGGGATTTCTCTTTGCTTTGCTGATACAGTTTCAAGGCTTTATCAAGATACCCGCTCCGTTTGTAATGTGAGCCCAACATGGCCAGTACCCATTGTTCACCAGAAGTGTTCTTGCATAATTGAGCCTGATGCAAAGCTTCTTCGCACCAATAGATCACTTCTTCCCGATAATCAGGATTACTGTAAAACACTGCTGCAGCGTAGGCGTAGTCTCTGAAAAGACGTTCCGGTGTTGCCATATATAGAGGTAGGGTAAATGCTTTAAGCGTCATTTTTTCCGCTTCTTTCATGTTCTCTGTACGGGACAATGCATAACCCATGACCGAATAAAAATCTCTCAAACAATACTCTTGTATAACAGGTGATGCCTGGAAAACTTCCTGCAAGGCAGATATGCAGGCATCAGGATCTCCTTTGCTCTGGAATGTATTCATCAGCTGTATCAAGGCATTGGTGTAAAATGTCATCTGATGTGATGTGATATCCTCTCCATCAATAGGCTGCAACAGGCAATTCTTAAAGGCCTTTATGGCTTCATCATACTTGCCTTCATGCTGTAATGTCCTGGCTTCTGTGTAGAGCTTTTCATTGGCAATGCCATTGAAGCATATCAGTAACAAAATTTGGAAAATGATAAAGCTTCTGCTATAAAATGACAATCTCATATCCTTTACCTTTTTTATATATTAACTGTAGACTATAGTTTTGTATACTGTAAACTGTTGTTGTATACATGTTGCAAAATTAGGTAAATAATAAGTAATAATCTTACTTTTTGTGTTTACAAAACGGTTTACATTTTGCCTTTTTTAGCTTAAAAAGTCTACAAAATACAAACTGTAGCACTAAATGTAGGATTGGGAACTTTCCAATAATAATAATAATATACTTTTGCCCAAATATTTTTATGATTAATCTGAGTTGTATGAAAGAAAAAGTAATGTTAAACTATGAGGCTCCACAGGTGGAGATCATAGAGGTAGAAGTAGAGCAAGGATTTGCTACAAGTAACGGAATGGACCCTCTAAATCCAGGTGGCCCATTTTAATGAACAGGAGGAAAGACAATGAAAAGACTATTTTTTATTTTTGGCGGATTGATGCTATTGGCTCTTACCGCTTGTGTAAACGAAAAAATCTCAATTGAGGACCAGTTTGCAGGTGAGAAAATTACAGTTAAAGCATATATGCCTGAAGGTAATACTCCTTCAACACGTGTTAGTTACACATTAAATGATGATGGTAATCCAGAGACAAATGATCCATTTGTACTTAGTTGGAGTGATGGTGATGCCTTTTCTGTAATTAGAGGAGGAGAGAACAAAATTTTTACAAAATCTGAGGGAGCCAATGATTTTACTGGAACACTTCCAACAGCGGGATCAGGCGATTATTATGCTGTTTATCCTAAAACTCTAGATGCAAATCATGAGAGAGTACTTTTTGATATCAGTATGCAGGAAAAATTGCCTTATCTTATGTATACTTCTTCAGCAACTGGTGAATCTTTTAATTTTAAGCATGCTTTAGCGTACCTGAAGCTTAATATTTCTTTTCCTTCAGCTTTATATGGCGAAGAAGATTTGCTTTATATTCAGCTCCCAGAATCAAGTGATGAATATTTTTGCCCAGGTGGATATCTTAATATCAGTAATGGACAAGTAGAACTTACTGCAGATCATTTATACTATGGTGGTTTTATTTTTAAACCAGTAACTTTTTCAAATGATGGAACAAGTATAGAAGTTATGATTGCAATACCTCCAATACCACAAATGACAGATCCAAATAGAAACAAATTGTATTTTTCATTAGATCGCAGTTACAATGGAGTTTATTATGGAGCTGAGTTGAAAAGAACAAATAACGAACCAATTGTAGCTGGAAACTATTATACAGCTTCTATTGAACTAGTGCAATTTGAGTAATCCCCCTCACACAATAACAACATAAAGGCCGGAACTCCGGCCTTTTTCTGTTATATATAAACTGAACTCATTACCTCACACACTCCTTCAACCCTCTGATTACCGCGCTGGTGAAGCCGGCGTGTTCCATTTCGTTGAGGCCGCGGATGGTGATTCCGCCAGGGGTTGTTACCTTGTCTATTTCAGTGGCGGGGTGGGTACCTTTGGCAAGCAGAAGCTCGGCTGCTCCAATCATTGTATGCTCAACAATCCTTTGTGCATCTGAGGCCTTTATGCCAATCTCAACGCCGCCCTGGGCCGAGGCCTGGATGTAGCGCATTGCAAATGCAATTCCGCACGAGGCCAGTGCAGTGCAGGCTGCCAGCTGGCTTTCGGGAACAACCATGGTATTGCCCAGCTCCGAGAATATCTGTTCAGCCAGTTTCATCTGTGGCATTGAAAGGTCCGAGGCAGAGATGAATGTCATGCTCCGGCCAATTTCAATGGCGGTGTTGGGGATTACCCTTATCACATTATAGCTCTCAATCCACTCTTCCAGCTGCTGGCAAGGGATACCGGCTGCCACTGAGATGTACAGCTGGCTCCTGTCGGGAGCAAGATATGGCTTTACCTGGTCAATCACCTCTTTCATAAGCCATGGCTTTACTGCAAAAAGGATGATGTCCGCACCGGCCACTGCCTGCACATTGTCTGTAGTGAGGTTCATCTGCGGGTGCTCTGCCCCAAGTTTCTGTAAGGTGGCATTTCCTGCAGCGGTGCAGGTAATTTCATTCTCTGCAAAAATGCTCCCTTTGGCCAATCCTCTTGCAATTGCGCCGCCCATATTCCCGGCACCTATAATTGTAATCTTCATACGTTTAGTTTTTTCTTTCAATTTCCCTCAGGTTGTCCATTTTCTTCTTCTCCAGGAAGTCATAAACACCGCCAAGGTGCTCAATCACCCTTTTGTTGGAGAACTCGTAAACCTTGCTTACAAGGCCGTCCAGGAAGTCGCGGTCGTGCGATACCACTATAAGGGTACCGTCAAAGTTTGCAAGTGCCTCCTTAAGGATATCTTTTGTCTTCAGGTCCAAGTGGTTGGTAGGCTCATCCAGGATAAGCATGTTCACCGGTTCCAGCAGCAGTTTTATCATTGCCAGTCTTGTCCTTTCTCCTCCCGACAACACTTTCACCATCTTTTCCGAGTCATCCTTCCCGAACATGAATGCCCCCAGGATATCCCTCAGCTTGGTGCGGATATCACCCACAGCAACATCATCAACAGTCTTGAACACTGTCTTCTCCTCATCCAGCAGCGAGGCCTCGTTCTGTGCAAAATAGCCTATCTTGAGGTTATGGCCAAGGTTCAGTTCTCCAGTGAAATCAATCTGCCCCATAATGGCCTTTACCATAGTTGATTTTCCCTCTCCGTTCTTCCCTACAAATGCCACCTTGTCACCCCTTTCAATGGTAATGGATGCATTGTTGAACACCTGGTGCTCTCCGTAAGCCTTGGAGAGTTCATGAGTTACAACAGGATATGAACCCGAGCGCGGTGCAGGGGGGAACCTCAGGTTAAGGGCACTTCTGTCCTCCGGGTCAACCTCCAGAATCTCCAGTTTCTCCAGCATCCTCACCCTCGACTGTACCTGGTTTGTCTTTGAGTATGTCCCCTTGAACCTCTCAATGAACTCCTTGGTCTCGGCAATCATCTTCTGCTGGTTGTCGTATGCGGCCTGCTGTTGCTGGCGGCGCTCTGCCCTCAGTTCAAGATATTTTGAGTAGTTTACCTTATAGTCGTAGATCTTGCCCATTGTAATCTCAATGGTACGGGTGGTTATGTGGTCCACGAATGCTTTGTCATGGGAAATTACCATCACAGAGTTTGCACTGTTTATGATAAAGTCCTCCAGCCACTCAATGGATTCAATGTCGAGGTGGTTTGTAGGCTCATCCAGAAGGAGCAGGGTAGGTTTCTGCAGCAGGATCTTTGCAAGCTCAATCCTCATTCTCCATCCTCCGGAAAACTCCGAGGTTTGTCGGGACAAATCACTCCTTACAAATCCCAGACCCATAAGGGTCCTCTCCACATCCTCCTGATAGTTGGTGAGGTCAATCCTGTAGAATTTTTCTGATAGGGCGGTAACTTCCTCAATGAGGGCCATATACTCCTCGCTGTCGTAGTCTGTGCGGGTGGTGAGTTCGTTGTTGAGTGCCTCAATCTCCCTCTCAATGGCAAAAAGGTGCTCAAATGCAAGGCACGCCTCCTCAAACACTGTCCTGCCGTTCTCCACCATAAGGTGCTGTGGAAGGTATCCTATCTTTCCTCCGTCAGTTACCGTAACCTTGCCCCTGTTTGGGGTCTTTACACCTGCCAGAATCTTGAGCATTGTAGATTTGCCGGCACCGTTCTTGCCCATAAGGGCAATCCTGTCCTTGTCGTTGATTACAAAAGAGATATCCTTGAAAAGCGTTGTGCCGCTGAATTCTACCGTAAGTCCGTCTACTGAAACCATTGTTATAAACCTGTTTTTGTGAGGTGCAAAGATAATTTTTTTTGAGTTGAGTTTGAGCCTTGTTTTTTCAGTAAAGCATATGTAAATTTGCCATGAAGTTTGGTATTAGATTCTATTTATGGAGACAGAGTATTTGAAGGATGAGGAGTTCGGGGAACGTCTCATGATCAGTAAAGAAGCGGACAAAAAAGATTTGGATAGCAATATCAGGGCAGCCAGAGCTATACTTGCTTCATACAATGAGGTAAGTATTATTATAAATCCGCATTCATATGCATTTGGACATAAAAATCCTGAATATACAATTTGTGAGGCTCTTGGAGACAGAAAAGGTATTATGAGTGAGAGGGGAATTACTGCCGGGTTCAAGTCTGCAAAGAAACAGGGATGCAGGATTGTGGTAATAGATTTGGATGAACATGTGAGATGTCTGGATCCGTTTATGCTGTCAAAATATATTTCCAGAAGAAAGTGTGACTTTACTTCCAATCTGATTACGGATTGTTATGTTGTACTGAATGGAAAAGCTATTAGAGTTAATGCCAGATATCAGACCAGGAAGGAAATTGAGAGCAAGTTGGAAAAACTAAGGCCATAAGTATGAAACTTACGGCCTTGTACAACTGGACGGTTGCGGAGCTTGATGTAATCTCGCCTATATGCAACTCTCATCTCCTGTTGCAAAGATAGTGATTTTATTGATATAAGCAACTATTAAGCTGATTTGTTCAGAATAAATTAGGTGGTAATTGAAAATTACATATTGGAGCTTGTGGTTTTTTGTGTTGTACCGGCGAGGGGTGATGTAGCGTGCATAAGGGAGTAAAAAGAATTTTTACTATTTTTACAATAAAATTAGGCAATTATGGAATTGATGATAATTATAGCAGTAGTGGCTGCAGTTGGAGCTGCGGCGGCAGGGTATTTTATTGGCAAGAGAGAGGTGTCGGTGGTGAAGCTGGCGGCAGAGAAGGAGCTGGCGACAGCAAAGGAAGCGGCGGAACGGGAGCTGGCAGCGGCCAAGGAGTCATACGCTGGGCAGATTGCCCTTATCAGGGAGTCTGCTGAAAAGCAGCTGCAGCAGCAGAAGGATGCTTTTGAAAAGCAGCTGCAGCAGCAGAAAACGGCGGCGGAGAACCAGATTGCGGAACTCAGGGCTGCAAATGAAAAGCAGCTGCTGGAGCTGAAGGAGGGGCACCAGAAGCAGATTGAGGCCATAAAGGAGATGAACAGGGAGCAGATGGAGAGCCAGCTGAACCTTATAAGGGAGCAGATGCAGACAACCTCGGAGAAGGTCCTGAAGATGAGGCAGGAGGAGCTGGGCAAGGCCAACAGCGAGCAGATGACCAGGATTGTGGATCCGTTGACGCAGAGTTTCAGGCAGATAAAGGAGCAGATGGCCAAGATGGAGGAGAGCGTGCAGAAGGTGAATACGGAGTCGGCTGAGCGCAAGGTCTCCATAACCCAGACCATTGAGGCCCTTGCCAAGGAGACAATGAAAGTGGGTACCCAGGCAGAAGACCTTGCAAAGGCTCTCAAGAACAAGAGCAAGGTGCAGGGAGACTGGGGAGAGCAGGTACTTGAGAACATCCTGGAGGGGAGCGGCCTCCGCAGAGGGGAGGATTACCTTGTACAGCACAATGTGAAAGATGAGGAGAACGGGAATTTTCGTCCCGACATTATAGTAAGGTGTCCCGGTGACAAGAACATTGTCATAGATTCAAAGGTATCCCTCTCGGCGTATCTCGATTATGTTTCGGCAGAGAGTCCTGAGGAGCAGAAGAAGGCATCCAGGGAGAACTATGATTCGGTGAAGAAACACATAGATGAACTGTCGGCGAAGAATTATGAAAAGCTTGTGGGGAATACGATTTCACACGTGCTGATGTTCATTCCAAATGAGGGAAGTTACATCCTTGCACTGCAGCATGATCCAAAGATTGCCCAGTATGCGTTTGGGAAGAATGTGCTTCTTATCAACCCTACCAACCTGATGATGAGCCTCAAGCTTATCTACAACATCTGGCAGAGCGAGAGACAGAGCAGGAATGTGGAAACTATAGTGCAGGAGAGCACCGGCCTTTATGAGAAATTTGCGGGATTCCTGGATTCCTTCTCGGATATAGGAAAGAAGATAGAATCCCTCCACTCTTCATTCACCACTGCAGAAAACCAGTTGTGCACAGGCAGGGGCAACCTTATAAAGAGGGTGGAATCGCTCAAGGAGAAGGGAATCCTTCCAAAAAAATCTCTTCCCGACAAATACCTCGACAAATCCATAGAGTAATCCCCCAAAGGGCGCATTTGTTACAGAATTGTTAAATAATTTTGCCTGAAAAATTGGATTTCGGTTTCAAATTTATTTAATTTGCATAGATGTAGAGAATTAAATAAAGATGAAACAAGGTTATATTTCACAAGTCGTTGGCCCGGTGGTGGATATCCGTTTCCCGGATATAACTGGCAAGGAGCAGTTGCCTGCCATTCACGAGGCACTTGTTGTAGACAAGGATAACGGCAACCATCTGATAGTTGAGGTTCAGCAGCATATTGGTGAGAGCACTGTACGTACAGTAGCTATGGATTCAACCGACGGTCTCCGCAGGGGAATGCCGGTAAAGGCTATGGGAGCCCCAATCTCAATGCCGGTTGGCGACCAGATTAAAGGAAGGCTGATGAATGTGGTTGGAGAGGAGATTGACGGTATGCGCAATCTCGGCCACGAGGGTGCAATGTCAATCCATAGGGAGCCGCCACGTTTTGATGAGCTTGCAACATCGCAGGAGGTTCTCTATACCGGAATTAAAGTGATTGACCTTCTTGAACCTTATGTTAAAGGTGGAAAGATCGGCCTTTTCGGCGGTGCCGGAGTGGGCAAGACAGTCCTTATCATGGAGCTTATCAACAACATTGCCAAAGGACACAACGGATACTCGGTATTTGCAGGTGTAGGTGAGCGTACCCGTGAGGGTAATGACCTTCTGCGCGAGATGATAGAGTCCGGCGTTATCCGTTACGGCGAGGAGTTCAAGAAAGGGATGGAAGAGGGCAAATGGGACCTCTCAACAGTAGATTACAATGAGGTTGCCAAATCGCAGGCAACACTTATCTTCGGCCAGATGAACGAGCCGCCGGGAGCAAGACGCTCTGTGGCTTTGTCGGGACTTACAGTTGCAGAATCCTTCAGGGACGGCGGAAAGGCTGCCGGCGAGAAGAGGGATATCCTGTTCTTCATAGACAACATATTCAGGTTTACCCAGGCAGGTTCGGAGGTATCCGCGCTGCTTGGCCGTATGCCTTCTGCTGTAGGTTACCAGCCTACACTGGCTACAGAGATGGGTCAGATGCAGGAGCGCATCACCTCTACCAAATACGGTTCAATTACCTCTGTACAGGCGGTTTATGTCCCTGCGGATGACCTTACAGACCCTGCACCGGCAACAACGTTTACCCACTTGGATGCAACTACAGTGTTGAGCCGTAAGATTGCTGAGTTGGGTATCTATCCTGCAGTGGATCCGCTTGAGTCCACATCCAGAATCCTGGATCCCAACATCGTGGGCGAGGAGCACTACCAGACAGCCCAGAGAATCAAACAGATACTCCAGAGGAACAAGGAGTTGCAGGATATCATTGCTATCCTTGGTATGGATGAGCTTTCAGATGAGGACAGGCTTACAGTAAACAGGGCCCGTAGGGTACAGAGGTTCCTTTCACAGCCGTTCTCTGTTGCGGAGCAGTTTACCGGCGTACCTGGCGTAATGGTACCTATTGAGGAGACAATCCGCGGATTCCGCATGATCCTGGACGGAGAGGTTGATGACCTTCCTGAGCAGGCATTCCTCAATGTGGGAACAATAGACGAAGCAATTGCAAAAGCCAAGAAACTGCAAAACCAGTAAGATATGAAACTCAATGTAGTATCGCCAAAAGGGGTAATCTGTTCAGTTGAAGCAGAGAGCGTAACCTTCCCTGGTACAGAGGGAAGCTTTACCGTATTGCGCAACCACGCCCCAATAATGGCAATGCTTGAAAAGGGTGATATTGTTTACCGTATCCAGGGAGAGGAGAGCAGGATACCGGTAGCTAAGGGTGTGGTAAACGTATCCCATAATGTAATTGACGTATGCGTGGAGTAATTGCCAAAATATTCTTGTTCATCTTCGTGTTCAGTTCTTTTGCCGCCAGGGCAGAAGGGGTGGATGTGAAGGAGGTTGTATTGGGCCATATAGGAGACAGCTATGACTGGCACATCACCACTATAGGTGAGAAACATATCTCAATACCCCTCCCTGTAATAGTAAGGGGGCAGGACGGAGAGTGGCACTGTTTCTCGTCGGGACATTTGCACCACTCCCACAACGGCCATGAGGGGTTCATTGTTGCCCATGACGGCCCTTATGCAGGAAAGCTCGTGGAGGTTCTTCCCGACGGGTCGCACTACCGCCCGCTGGACTTCTCTATAACCAAAACCGTAGCAGGACTTTTCATCAACTGCATAGTATTGGTGTGCATAGTACTTGCCGTAGCCCGCAGGTACCGCGGTGATACTCCAACCACCAAGGCCAAAGGGGGATTTGCAGGTATGGTTGAGGTTATAGTGGTATTTGTCCTTGATGAAGTTATAAAACCTTGTATAGGAAAGAACTGGGCAAAGTTTGCGCCGTTCCTCCTTACAGTATTCTTCTTCATATTGGTAAACAACCTTATGGGACTTATCCCAATATTCCCTGCAGGATCAAACGTTACAGGAAACATAACCATAACAATGGTTCTGGCATTGTCTTCCTTCATAGCAATAAACGCATTCGGATCAAAGCATTACTGGAAGGACATCTTCTGGCCTGAGGTTCCAACCTGGCTTAAGGTGCCGGTTCCGTTGATGCCGGTGATTGAGTTTGTGGGAATATTTACCAAACCTTTCTCCCTTATGATAAGGCTTTTTGCCAACATAATGGCGGGACACGCGGTAATCCTTATCCTTACCTGCATTGTGTTTGCAACAGCAGAGATGGGTGCGGCAATAAACGCTTCAATGAGTGTTGTGGCGGTATTCCTTGCAATCTTCATGAACTGCCTTGAGCTTATGGTGGCATTCCTGCAGGCGTTTGTATTTACAATGCTTACCTCCGTGTTCATAGGGTTTGCACAGATGGAGGGGGAGCATGCAGAGCATACAGAACATACAGAAAAATAAACAAATAAAACAATAACTTAAAATAACATTTGATATGGAATCATTAGGAATTTTGGGCGCAACATTAGGCGCAGCATTGGCAGTAATCGGTGCAGCTTTCGGTATTTCAAAAATTGGTAAAGCTACAATGGAGGCTTCTGCACGCCAGCCTGAGATTGCAGACAAAGCCCGTACTACCATGATTATTGCAGCAGCCCTTATTGAGGGTGTAGCATTGTTTGCTGTTGCAGTTTGCTTTATGGCTCTATAATACTTTGCACAATGGGACTGTTACAACCAGAAATGGGACTCCTCTTCTGGATGTGCCTGGCCTTTGGTATCGTGCTCTTTGTATTGTGCAAATGGGGTTTCCCTGTAATTGTAAAGTCAATAGAGGAGAGGCGCAAATATATAGACTCTTCAATTGAGGCTGCACAGCAGGCAGAGGAGAAACTCAGAAAGATTACAGAAACCTCACAGGCTCTTATAGAGAGTGCCGAGGCCCAGAAGCAGCAGATATTGCGTGACATTGCAAAAGAGCGTGAGCGTATAGTGTCTGAGGCTAAGGAGAAGGCAGAAAAGGAGGGCGCCAGAATAATAGCGGAAGCCAAGCGCGCAGCTGAGGTTGAGCGTGAGGATATCCTGCGTGATGCCCGCAACCAGATCTCTACAATTGCAATTGCAATCTGCGAGCGTCTGTTGAGGGGCGAACTGGCAGACAAAGAGAAACAGACAAAATTGGCCGAGCGTCTTCTCGACGAATTGGAGAACAATAATACAGGGAACTGATGTACATTGGACTAATAGCCAGAAGATATGCCGTAGCATTGGCAGATTTTGCCCTCAAGAGCGGGCAGGAGGATGTTGTGTACAATGAGGTGCAGCATCTTCTGGATCTCTATGCATCAAATCCTACCCTTAAAGTAGCCCTTGAAACGCCACTTTTGGGGAACGGAGCCAAGCAGGCGGCAATAGTAAAGCTTATGGGCGGTTCTGTAAGCAGTACCCTGGAGAGTTTCCTCAAGCTGGTATTTGCGCATGACAGGGAAAAATACTTCCAGTTCATCCTCCACTCGTATATAGCCATATACAAGGAAAGGCACGGAGTAGTAAATGTAAAACTTACAACTGTTGCCCCCCTTGGCAAGGAGGTTGAAGAACGTATTTCAAAACTGGTGATGGAGCGTACCGGCGGCAAGGAAGTGGAGCTGCAGGCTACAACAGATGAGTCCATTATAGGAGGCTTTGCCCTCCGTATGGATGATCTCCTGATTGATGAGACAATTGCTACCCAGCTTGCCCGCATAAAGAGGGAGATGACCAGCAAAAACAACAGGATAGTATAATTTGATATGAAAGAGAATATAAAACCGGCTGAAGTATCCCAATTGCTTTTGGCAGAACTTCAGGGTATAGATCTTAAGGCAACTTATGCAGAGGTAGGTACAGTACTGCAGGTTAGTGACGGTGTTGTACGCCTGTATGGTCTGGACAATGCAGAGGCCGGAGAGTTGCTTGAGTTCAAGAATGGTGACAAGGCCGTTGTAATGAACCTTGAGGAGGATAATGTTGGTGCCGTACTTCTTGGCCCCACTGAACACATTGAGGAGGGCGATACCGTAAAACGTACCGGCCGTACTGCCTCAATTCTTGTGAGTGAGGAGATGTTGGGCAGGGTAATTGATCCTCTTGGAGAACCTCTGGACGGACGCGGAACCATAGGTGGCGAGAAACTTGAGATGCCTTTGGAAAGAAAGGCTCCCGGTGTAATTTTCCGCCAGCCGGTAAACGAGCCGTTGCAGACAGGCCTCAAGGCCATTGATGCAATGATTCCTATCGGTAGGGGACAGCGTGAGCTCATAATCGGTGACCGCCAGACAGGAAAGACTGCCATTGCCATTGATACAATCATTAACCAGAGACAGCGCTACGAGAACGGGGATCCTGTTTACTGTATCTATGTGGCAGTAGGACAGAAGGCTTCTACAGTTGCCTCAATAGTTGAGACATTGCGCAAGCACGGTGCTATGGAGTATACCGTTGTGGTTGCCGCTACAGCGGCAGTTTCTGCAGCGATGCAGTATCTTGCACCGTTTGCGGGTGCTGCAATCGGAGAGTATTTCAGGGATACGGGACGCCATGCCCTTGTGGTGTATGATGATTTGTCAAAACAGGCGGTTGCATACCGTGAGGTGTCACTTGTGCTCAGAAGGCCGTCGGGAAGGGAGGCATATCCTGGAGATATCTTCTATCTCCACTCACGTCTTCTTGAGAGGGCTGCCAAGATCATCAACCAGCAGGAGGTTGCAGAGAAGATGAATGACCTTCCGCAGTCGTTGAAAGGAAAGGTGAAGGGTGGCGGTTCGCTTACAGCACTTCCTATCATTGAGACACAGGCGGGTGACGTATCTGCATATATCCCTACAAACGTAATTTCAATTACAGACGGACAGATTTTCCTTGATGCCAACCTGTTCAATCAGGGTAACCGTCCTGCAGTGGATGTGGGTATCTCGGTATCCCGTGTGGGTGGAAATGCCCAGATTAAGGCAATGAAGAAGGTGGCTGGAACCCTTAAGATAGACCAGGCACAGTACAGGGAGCTTGAGGCCTTCTCAAAATTCTCAAGTGATATGGATGCCGTTACCGTAAACACTTTGGACAGGGGCCGTAAGAATACCAGACTGCTCGTTCAGCCACAGTATTCCCCTATGGCTGTAGAGCATCAGATTGCTGTCCTTTACTGCGGTACAAAAGGCCTTATGAAGGATATAGCAATTGATGATGTGCTTGAGTTTGAGAAACAGCTGATTGCAACCCTTGAGGGTAGTGAGGTGCTGGATTCTCTAAGGAAAGGAATCATCAACGATGAGATTTCACAGAAGATAGAAAAGGCTGCCGCCCAGGTTGTGGCACAATTGAAAAAATAGCGTATGGCTGCATTACAGGACATAAAAGCCAGGATAGCCTCGGTACAGAGTACCCTCAAGATCACTTCTGCAATGAAGATGGTGGCTTCTGCAAAGCTCCACAAGACGCAGAATGAGTCCCTTGCATTCAACGAGTACTCGGGAAGGCTCTCTGCAATGGTTTCAACTCTCCTTACCGCTACGGCGGGGAAGGTGGAGTCGCCGTTGATGTGTGCCCACGAGGGCAAGGGGCGTGCAATTGTGGTTGCCATGGCCTCGGATATGTCTTTGTGCGGTGCCTTCAACCACAATGCGGTAAGGTTGCTGGAGGATACAATGAAAAAACTCCGTGAAGGGGGATATGAAAGGATTACCGTAGTTCCTGTGGGCAACAAGATGGTTCAGGCCGTTGCAAAACTGGGGTATGAGGTGGAGAATTCCCTTACTCCCGACAATCTTGGAGATTATCTGATCTCGGAGTATGTGGAGGGGAAGGCAGACGAAGTGCTCCTCCTGTACCACCATTTCCTCTCTGTAGGAAGCCAGAAGCCTGTTGCACAGCAGTTGCTTCCGTTTGCTTTTGAGGAGAGCGGGGCTTCTGCGGTATCTGATGACTATATCTTTGAGCCATCTGCGGCGGAACTTATGAACTCTGTTGTCCCTTATTGCGTGAATACAAAAGTGAGGGCTGCGGTGCTTGACAATACAATCTCCGAGCACGCTGCCAGGATGGTTGCAATGCAGACAGCTACCGACAACGCCAAAGAGTTGCTGGACGAGTTGAAACTTACCTACAACAAACGGCGCCAACAGGCTATTACAGACGAACTTGCAGACATTGCTTCAAACTCGTAGAGGCACCCTGCAGTATATGATTTAGCCCTTTTTGTAAATTATTTGACCAATAATTTGCAGAAAGGGCATTTTTTATGGAAATTTTAGTTACTTTTGGTCTTATTTATTTTGCATAGACTGCACCTTAAATGGAAAACAAAGACTACATTATTGAACTTAATAATATCTCCAAGAGCTTTGGAGATAAGGTTATCCTTGATGATGTGAGCATTAAGGTTAAGAAAGGTGAATTTGTTACTATTCTGGGTCCATCGGGATGTGGAAAAACCACGTTGCTCCGTCTGTTGGCAGGTTTCGGGCAGGCAGACAAGGGGGAGATAAAGATCAACGGAAAGGATTATACGGATATCCCTCCCCATTTGCGTCCGGTAAATACCGTGTTCCAGCGCTATGCTCTGTTCCCTCACCTGGATGTGTACGAGAACATTGCTTTTGGGTTGAAGCTCCAGAAGGTTCCTGCACCTGAGATTGACAAGTGTGTGAGAAAGGTGCTCAAGATGGTGAGCATGACAGACTATGAGGACAGGGATGTGGAGTCTTTGTCGGGAGGACAGCAGCAGAGGGTTGCCATTGCCAGGGCTATTGCAAACCAGCCAAAGGTGCTTCTTCTGGATGAGCCGCTTGCTGCGCTTGACCTTAAGATGCGCAAGGATATGCAGATTGAGCTTAAGGAGATGCACAAGAAATTGGGCATCACATTCATATATGTAACCCACGACCAGGAGGAGGCCCTTACCCTCTCAGATACAATTATTGTAATGAATGAGGGCAAGATTCAGCAGATTGGTACCCCTACAGATATCTACAACGAGCCGCAGAACTCTTTTGTGGCAGATTTCATAGGAGAGTCAAATATCCTCAACGGAACAATGATAAAGGACAAGCTCGTTGAGTTTGCAGGCCATGAGTTTGAGTGTATTGATGAGGGATTCGGTGAGAATGCCCCTGTAGATGTGGTTGTACGCCCTGAGGATATTTATATTGTGAGGAACCTTGAGAGTGCGCAGTTTACCGCAACTGTAAAATCGTGTACCTTCAAGGGTGTCCACTATGAGATGTTTGTGGAGACAGACAAAGGTTATGAGCTGATGATCCAGGATTACAACGCTTTTGCGCCGGATCAGGAGGTGGGTCTGATTATCCGCCCTGCCGATATCCAGGTGATGCACAAGGAGCGTACCTGCAATACCTTTGAGGGTGAGGTTGTGGATGCAACCCATGTGAAGTTCCTTTGGGAGACATTTGAGACTCTTCCTCTTGAGGGCTTTGAGCATGGTGAGAAAGTTAAAGTTCAGGTTGATTTCTCAAAGATAGACCTTATAGACCACGTTGAGGATGGAATGCTTGAGGGTGATGTGCACTTTATCATTTACAAAGGAGACCATTACCATCTTACAATCCTCACCGATGACGGTGACCATATTTGGGTTGATACAACAGACATTTGGGACAAAGGCGACCTCGTAGGTATCAACATTGCCCCTGCGGACATTAAAATAAGCAAGTGCAATGAGCATAATGACTAAAAGAAGTACATGGGCATTGCCTTATGCAATTTTCCTGTTGCTGTTTGTTGCATTGCCTCTTATAATCATAATCCTGTACGCATTCAAGGATTCGTCGGGAGGCTTCTCATTGGGAAACTTTGTGAAGTTCTTTACCGATGCGGATGCCATTGGCACCTTTGCCCTCTCGCTGGAGGTGGCAATTGAGAATACCATCATTTGCATTTTGCTGGGGTATCCTGCCGCGTGGATCCTTGCAAACAAGAAACTCAACAGGAGTGCCGTTACAATAGTCCTTTTCATAATGCCTATGTGGATAAACGCCCTGATGCGTACCCTGGCCACTGCGGAGCTGTTCCACGTTATGGGTGTGCAGCTTGGAAAAGGGACTTTGATAGTGGGTATGGTATATGATTATCTTCCTTTTATGATTTATCCTATCTACAACATACTCAACAAGATGGACAAATCATACGCCGAGGCGGCATCCGATTTGGGGGCAACCCCTTGGCAGGTGTTCTGGAAGGTTCAGGTACCGCTTTCAATGCCGGGCGTAGTTAGCGGCATAATGATGGTGTTCATGCCAACAGTAAGTACATTCGCAATTTCCGAGTTCTTGACCAACAACAAGATAAAGCTCTTTGGTACAATCATTCAGGAGAACATCAACTCCTCAATGTGGAACTACGGAGCAGCCCTCTCGTTGGTTATGCTCATAATCATAGGTATAACATCCTTATTGCAGGACAATAAGAAAGAAGTTAACGGGGTTGTATAGTTATGAAGAAGTTTTTTGCACAATGCTATATATGGTTTCTGTTGGTACTCCTCTATGCACCGATAGTCTTCATTGGAATCTTCTCCTTTACAGAGAGCAAGGTTCTTGGCAACTGGACAGGGTTCTCTACAAAACTCTATTCCAACCTCTTTACCGGCAATATGCAGGGGACAGGATCCCTCATGTCTGCAATTGAGAATACAATCATCATTGCCCTCATTGCAGCATCAGTGGCAACACTTCTGGGAACCGTTGCGGCAATAGGAATCCACAACATGAGGGGAAGGGGCAAGCAGGCCATCTCTTTCCTCAACAATATTCCTATCCTTAATCCCGACATCATTACCGGTGTTTCTCTGTTCCTGCTGTTTGTGTTCCTTCACGTAAGCCAGGGATATGTTACAGTTGTTCTGGCACACATAACACTCTGTACACCTTATGTGGTGCTGAATGTCCTTCCAAGACTTACCCAGATGAACCCCAACATCTATGAGGCGGCCCTTGACCTTGGAGCAACACCGTTCACCGCATTGAAGAAAGTGCTGTTGCCTATGCTCAAGCCGGGTATGATTTCAGGTTTCATCCTTGCCTTTACAATGTCCCTGGATGATTTTGCAATCACATTCTTTACCCGTGGTACGGTAGGTTTGGATACACTCTCCACATACATATATACAGATGCCCGCAAAGGTGGTCTTACTCCTGAGCTGAGGCCTCTTATCACCCTTATGTTTGTGGGTGTGCTTGTACTCCTTATTGTAATAAACATAAGGGCAATGCGTAATGCCAAAAACAGTCAGAGATAATGGTTAGAAGACTCATATATTTTATTGTGGCGGCACTTGTGCTTGCCGGTTGTTCAAGCGAGAGGGACAACATACTTAAAGTATACAACTGGGCAGACTATATAGATGAGGAGCTGCTCGGGGAGTTTGAACAGTGGTATGAGGAACAGACAGGGGAGAAGGTGCAGATAATTTACCAGACATTTGACATCAACGAGACCATGCTCTCAAAGATTGAGTTAGGGCACGAGGATTATGATGTGGTATGCCCTTCCGACTATATAATTGAGAGGATGCTCAAGAACAATCTTCTGCTCCCTCTTGAGCGTGATTTCGGCTCCTCTCCAGACTACATTGGAAATATATCCCCATACATTACAGAAAAGTTCAACCAGATAGACGGTAAAGGCAAAAATGCCAACGACTACAGCGTGGGCTACATGTGGGGAACAGTAGGTCTCATATACAATCCAAAATATATCACTTCTGATGAAGTTGCTACCTGGGAGGTGCTCCGCAATCCTGCCTATAAGGGTAAAGTTCTTATGAAGGATGCCTTCAGGGATGTATATACAGCCCTTCTGATAGCAATCAACCAGGAGGCACTGGACAGGGGGGAGAAGGATATCAATACACTTACCCTTGATGTATCTGACGAGTCAGTAGCATTGGTAGAGCAGTATCTCAACTCGTTCAAGGAGTCTGTAGCCGGATGGGAGGCAGACTTTGGCAAGGAGCAGATGACAAAGGAACTTGCATGGCTCAACCTTTCGTGGAGCGGTGATGCCCAGTGGGCCATTGACGAGGCGGCAGAGATAGGCCTTGAACTGGAATATGCAATCCCTACAACCGGAAGTGCCGTATGGTTCGACGGCTGGGTAATTCCAAAATATGCCAAAAACGTAAAGGCTGCCCGCTACTTCATAAACTTCATGTGCAAACCTGAGAACGCCTTGCGCAATATGGACATGACCGGTTACGTAAGTGCGGTAGGGGGTGACGAGGTGCTTGAAAATATGCAGGATGAAGAGGAGTATGACCCTATAGATGCAACATATTTCTTTGGCCCTGCGGCAGACAGCGTATTTGTGAATCCTGTAATGTATCCGCACAGACCAATCATAGAGCGTTGCGGAATGATGCACGACACCGGCACCGAGAAACTCCTCAGAATGTGGAGCCGTGTGAAGGGGGACAGTGCCTCGGCCTGGACATATATCCTCATTTGCCTTGTATTCCTTGGCCTTATTGCAGCGGTAATCATAAAATACACCAAGAACTACTACCGCAGACAGAGATACGCCAAAAAACGCAAGAAAAAGAATCAGAAGAAATAACAGGAGAAATCTATATGAATTTTCTGATTATTGCAAAGAGTTTGTATGGCATATAGCGGAACGGGGTGTCCAGTTTTTGGCTGTTTGCCAATACCGGTCTGGTGTGGGTAAAACATTCTAAACTTTTGCGTCCGTGGTAGTGCCCCATGCCGGAATTGCCTACCCCTCCAAACGGCAGGTTACCGTTGGCAATGTGCATTATCACATCATTTATGCATCCTCCTCCCGACGAGGTATTCTGCATCACTTCCCAACCCTTTTCCTCCTCTCCAAAGTAATACAGTGCCAGAGGTTTCTCCTTTCCCTTCAGAAACTCAATTACCTTCTGGTTGAAGGTTGTACCTGAGTCATCCAGAACAATCATAGGGAAGACGGGGCCGAAAATCTCCTCTTTCATAATAGGTGCATCCAGTGGAATATCTTCCAGCAGGGTGGGTTCTATGCAGAGGGTTTCCCTGTTGCTGCGGCCACCGTAGGCGATTTTCCCCGTTTTTATATAACTGCATACCCGTTCAAATGCCTTTTCGTTTACCATGTGCACATAATGTGGACTGGAGAAGATGTCGTCTCCGTGCAGTTCCTTTATCCTTTTCCCCCAGGCATCTATGAATGCCTCCTTCACATCCTTGTGTATGATGAGATAGTCTGGGGCAATGCAGGTCTGGCCGCTGTTGAGGGTCTTTCCCCAGGCAATCCGTCGGGAAGAGATTTCCATATTGGCGCTCTTGTCAATTATGCATGGGCTCTTGCCTCCCAGTTCCAGTACAACAGGTGTTAGATGCTGTGCTGCAGCTGCCATTACGGTTTTTCCCAGGGCAGGACTTCCGGTGAAGAAGATGATGTCCCAGCGCTGCTGCAGAAGGAGTGTGTTGGTATCCCTATGCCCCTGGACAACTTTTATGTAATTGGGGGCGAAGAGGGTGCCAATCATCTCTTCCAGCACCCTGGATACATTGGGTACATAAGGGGACGGCTTGAGCACAGCAGTGCATCCTGCAGAAATGGCTCCAACAAGCGGCGCAAGAAGCAATTGTACCGGGTAGTTCCAGGGAGCAATTATAAGGGCGCAACCCAGAGGCTCCTTCTGGAGGTGCGATTTTGAGGGGAACAGGGTAAACGGGGTAGGGACTTTCTCCCTTCTTGCCCATTTGCCCACATTGCGGATATGTTTACGCAGTTCCTCCTTTACAATGCTTATCTCTGTAAGGTATGCCTCCTCTTCACATTTGTGCAGGTCTTGCCACAGGGCCTCTGAAAGTTCTACCTCCCATTGCTCCACACCATTGAGCAGCTTGTGCAGCATCTGTTTGCGGAAACTGATATCCAGCGTGGCACCGCTCCTGAAGTATGCGCGTTGTGCCTCAACTGTTGCCGGAATGTCTACAGGCGGGTATTTTTCTGCTTTTGTATCCATTGTAGGGAAGATTTGTCTATACCATTACAAATTACTTTACAATCTGTTCAAAAGGGTTGTTCCGTTATCTGCAAATCTGTTCAAGCAGTCCGGTGCATCCGGCAAGGACATCCTGGTAGGTCTGCTCAAAATCTCCGGTGTACCATGGGTCTGCAACATCAGGAATATTCCTTTTCGCTGCGGATTTATACTGTGCGGCAAACTCCATCATAAGATGAACCTTCCCCTCTATGCCGCTCTCCTGAAGCGGTGCTCCCGCAGGGGCATCCTCCCAGTCGGGAACAATGCGGCCGAGAAGTCTCAGGTTGGAATTGTCCATAAGGATTATAAGATCCTGCTTTGCAAATTCATAATGGGTAATCTGGTGAGCTTCGTGGTGCTGGAATGCCACCCCTTTCTCGTGGAGTTTCCTCTTGGCAGGCGGATATATGTCATTTCCTATCTCCTCGCGCGAAACCGCTCCTGAGGTAATCTCAAACTCATTCTCCAATCCGGCCTTGCGTACAAGGTCCTTCATTACATACTCAGCCATCGGGCTGCGGCAGATATTGCCGTGACACACAAAAATAATTTTCTTTTTCATGGGGGCAAAGATACTAATTCCTTACCTCAATTCTATATCCTACACCCCTTGTACTTATGATTTCAACTTCCGGAGCCTCTTTAAGGTGCCCTCTGAGACGGGTTATGTACACATTAAGGCTTCTGAGGTTGAAGAAATTGTCGTCGCCCCACAAATCCTTGAGTATGGCAGAGGCCTCCACGGTTTTTCCCATATTGCGGCATAGGTATTCCAGAACTGCACTCTCCCTTGCCGCCAGTTTTATGTTTTCTCCGTTTCCATTATCCTGCAGCAGACACTTGGAGGGGGTGAATTCATATTTTCCTATAGGGAACTTCAGCTCCTTTGTTACAGCGGCACAAACACCGCTCCTTGCAGCAAGCGATCTGATTCTTGCAATAAGTTCATCTATTGCAAAGGGTTTCTTGAGATAATCGTTTCCTCCCAGGTCGAACCCTTTTACAACATCTTCTGTGGCACATCTGGCTGTAAGGAACAATACAGGTGTAGAGCATCCTTGGCTCCGGAGTTTCTTTACCATTGTAAAGCCGTCCATTTTGGGCATCATCACATCTGTAACTATTACATCGTATTGTGAATTTGAGGCAAGTTCCAGCCCCTGTACGCCGTCACGGGCAAGGTCAACTGCAAAATCCCTGTCGGAGAGGGTGTCGGAAAGGATTTCTGCGAGCATAATCTCGTCCTCTACAAGCAATATTCTAATTTTGTGCTCCATATTCCCTTATAGGTAAAGTTATTGTAAATTTTGTCCCTTTTCCCGGCCTGCTTTTCACTTCAATTGTGCCGCCATGCCTCTGTACAACCTTTTGGGCATAATACAGGCCAAGACCATATCCACGCGCTTTCTGCAAATCCCCCTGAGGAACCCTGTAGTACTTTTCAAATATATGTTGCAGGTGCTCCTTTGCAATACCGGGGCCATTGTCCTCAATGCAGATACGGGCATACCCGTCATTTTTCTCCGCAGTAACGGCAATCCTGTTTCTCCCGCATCCATCTCCGCATTCCCCTTTTGCAGCATCTTCCCCGCATCCGTATTTTACTGCATTGTCAATCAATGTGGCCATTACATTCTTCAGATGGAACCTGTCGCCGTATATTTCAATATCCTTCCCGCATGTTACCTCAATTTCAGGGGGATTTTCAAGCCCCATGGAGATCTCTTCAACTGTAGAATGTATTATCGGGAAGAGACTGATTCTCTCCATCTCCATTTTCTCTTCCTTCCCTTCTACAGATACGGAGAGAATCCTTTCCACCATTGAGGAGAGTTCTCCCAATTGCTTCCCGATAATTTGCAGGTATCTCCTTCTCCGATGGGGATCTGCCTCTGCCGAAAAGTTTACCAGTGCATCGGTTGCTGCAGATGCAACTGCAATTGGGGTCTTGAGTTCGTGGGTAATGTTGTGGGTGAAGTCACGTCTCATCTGTTCCAGGGTCTTTTGGCGGAACATGGTTTTAAGTATATAGATGAGTATGGCTGCAAGCAGCACAACAATTGCGGCGGATGACAGGACTATCCATTTCAGACTGCCCCAGAATTCCCTGTACGGGATATTGATGGAGAGACGGAGGGCAAACAGGGAGTCATCATCAATAATTATCCTGACGGTATGCAATTTCCCGTTGAGGAGATCCTTATCCCCGTGATGCATCAGTACAATCTCCTCTTCCCCTGATTTTGTCGGGAGGCTGAGAATCTCTGCATAATATGGTTCTGTGATGTCCAGTTCCAGCAGGTTGGGGACAAAGTACAGGTCAAATTCATCTAAATTTATCCTTATCCTTTCCGCATTGTGGATTCCTGGGACAGCATCCATTCTGAATGCCTTGTATATGCTCTTGTAGGTGGCCGATTCCACCCTGCGGCAGAAATCCAGCACCTGGTCGTTGTACATCCTCACAACCCATACGCACTGTACGGTTGCAAGCATAACCAGTGATGCTATGGCAAGGAGTGATATGTTCTTGAAGAAATTCCTGTTCATCGGTTTCTGTTCCTTTCACAAAAGTAAGTAAAAATTGAACTGCTTTGGAGCATTTAACATTAGTTAACATTCCTTAACTTTGTGTTAACATGAAACGCCTTTGCAGTGGGTTATTTTTGTGGTGCAAAACCGGTTTAAGTTTTATGTCCAATTAAAAATCAGTTAAAATGAAAAAGTTATTTATTATCGCTGCCCTTGCAATATTGGCTGATGTTGCAATGGCTCAGACACAGGAAAAAGTGCTTTATATACTCAATGGTGAGGTAGCTTCAAAAGCATCCGTGGATTCATTGCCGTCCGGCTCCATACGTGACATGAATGTCATTAAGGGTATAGAGCAGGTTGTAGTGGTAAATACAAGGGATTATGCAAAGAGTACTGTTATTGTAAAGAGTGTGACTGGAAGAAAAAAGGATGGGAGCGACACAGCCAAAACGGAAGTTGGCATGCAGGATATCCTCAATAACCCCGCTGTAAAGAGCATTTCTGTACGTTCTGTCCAGGGCGACGCAACCCCTCTGTATGTTGTGAAAAGTGCAGATGGCAAAATGGAGGCTGTTAAGGATATGAAAAGTATCAGTCCGCAAACAATAAAGTCCGTAACAGTAATAAAGAATGAGGAGGCCAAGAAAGGTTTCGGCAAGTATGGTGATACTTCCGGCGGAGTGGTGCTTATTGAGTTGAAGTAGTATAAAAGGGAGGTGAAAGCCTCCCTTTTTTTTCGACGAATTTGGCACTTTTTGATGCAGAGTTGCATCTGCGGTGAGGTTTGGCATCAAAAATGGCACTTTTTGGAGCGGAAATGGTGCCGGTTGGTAACTTTGTGACAAAATAGGCATTTTTTGGTGCAGAAATTATTTATATTTGGGCATAATTAGTTGAAGAATATGAGCAAGTTAAGATTTTTGGTGCTGCTGGTGGCAGCGGTGATGTGTCTGGTTCAGCTGGCACAGGGGCAGGAGCCTGCAAAATATACCCTTAAAGGTGATATAGGTTCAGTATTAAAGCAGTTTGATGAGGGCTCGGTGATTGAGTCGGTGGCGTTGAGGGTGTATCCCAAGATGCAGATTATAAGCAATGGCGGAAGTGCAATCTCTTATTACGGGGTTTTTGACGGTGTTCCAAAGTTCGCCCAGCTGGTGGTGGACCTTACTGTTCCGGGAGGTTCCGGTTCTGCCCAGGTGCCGTTTGTGCTTGAGGCGGGTACACTTGTGTTTGATGGCGGCATTGCTCCGTCGGGAGGAAAATTGAATGATGCCTTGAGGGCTTTGTGGAAGGAACTTGCTGCCATGAAGGAGGCTGATATTCCTGCAGCCATCAAAAAATTTGTGATGAAAGCGGAGAATGCTCCCGCATCTGTGATCCTTTTGAATGTGGTGGCTTCTGCATTGGATCCGGAAATTACCCTTTCAATTATTGCCCAGGCTCCACAGCAGGTGAGGAGCCACAGGGAGGTGAGGCCTCTGATAACCAGGCTTGAGGCGGAAGCGTTCAGGGTAAGGAATATGAAGTCTACAGACAAGGGGCAGATGTTCAAGGATTTTACAGTTTACTACAACGGCAAGGAGCAGAACCTTTCGGATTATGTAGGCAAGGGCAAATATGTGCTTGTGGATTTCTGGGCGAGCTGGTGCGGACCTTGCAGGGCTGAGATTCCAAATATTGTAAATATTTACAAGAAGTACGCCGGGGCAGATTTTGATGTAGTTGGCGTGGCAATCAATGACAAGCCGCAGAATACCGTTGCCGCAATTGAGAGTATGGGAATGACCTATCCTCAGATTATTGGTGCAGGTCCGGAGATTGGTGCCATTTACGGAATCAATTCAATTCCCCATGTTATCCTTTTTGCTCCCGACGGAACTGTGGTTGCCAGGGGCCTTCGCGGGGAGCAGATTGAGGAGGCAGTGAAAAATGTTCTGAAAAAGTAAAGCCATGAAGAGAATCATTGTTTTTGCGGCGGTTGCATTTGTTGCACTTTTGGCAGTTTCCTGCGGCAGTGGGGAGTTTACAGATGCCGAGAAAGCCATTATAAATTCTACTCCCGACAAAATTCTGAAAGTTTATAAAATTGACAGCGAGGAGGAGCTTGCCGTATTGAGGGAAACCTCTACAAACCTTTCTGAAGAAGAATTGCAGGGAGAACTCTATGGAGTACTTGCCGAGAGGATGGTTATGACAGTCACTCACCCTGATGTTGATGGAGTGGGACTTGCAGCGCCACAAATAGGAATAAACAGGAACATTGTAGCTGTACAGCGTTTTGACAAAGAGGGGCACCCTTTTGAGGTGTATCCGAATATTTCAATTGTGGAGTATTCCGATTCCCTTGCATCCGGCCCTGAGGGATGCCTTTCCGTTCCGGACCGCAGGCACGATGTGGAGCGCTCTACAGGTGTGACAATACGTTATTATTCACTGGAGGCGGGAGAGATGGTGGAGGAGAAGATAGAAGGTTTCACTGCAGTGATTTTCCAGCATGAGGTTGACCATTTGAGTGGAGTGCTTTATATAGACCACCTCCCTGAATTCCTCACATACGCGGAGGAGACAAATTTCCGCAAGACCCCAAAGTTCGGGCAGACAATGGAGTTTTTCCGCCGTCTGGAGGAGTATTCTCCAATGGTGCATTGTACCTCCTTCGGTACCTCTCCAATGGGAAGGGATCTTGCCCTTGTGATTGTGGACAAGGAGGGCTTGAGAACACCGGAGGCAATCCGTGCCAAGGGGAGGGTAATTATTCTCGTTGAGTCGTGCATCCATGCCGGTGAGCCCGACGGAAAGGATGCCTCTATGATTTTCCTCAGGGACATGATTGTCGGGAAGAAAAATATGGAACTGCTGGATGATGTGAGTTTCCTTTTTGTGCCGGTTTTCAATGTTGACGGGCACGAGAATTTTACTGCACTCAACAGAATAAACCAGAATGGTCCCGACGAGTTGGGGACAAGGAATACCTCGCAGCAGCTGAACCTCAACCGCGATTTCCTTAAGGCAGACGCTCCGGAGATGAAGGCCTGGCTGAAGATGTACAATTACTGGTTGCCTGAACTGTTCATTGATGTGCATGTTACCAATGGGGCTGATTTCCAGTATGTCCTTACCTATGCCATAGACAATATGACCGGCAATATGGAGCCGGGGATTACCCGCTGGAGCAGGGATATTTATGAAAAGCAGTTGTGCAGCATGATGGAGGAGGCCGGTTTTCCTATCTTCTGGTACGGCAGTTTCAAGAAATACAACGCTCCTGAGAGCGGTTTTGTGCCGGATACATTTGATCCACGCTACTCGCAGGGTTATGCTGCTGCCCACAATAGGCTGGGCCTTCTTATAGAGACCCATATCTACAAGCCTTACAAGCAGAGGGTTAGGGCTACAATTGAGGCAATTGAGGCCAGCGCCCGCATACTTGCTTCGCATAAGGGCTCTTTGGTGGAGACCCTTGCTGCAGCAGATGCATATACCTCTTCCGAGGCATCGCGCAAGGAGCCGTTCGGGTTCAACTACCGCAGCACTGGTGAGGAGATGGTGATGATGGATTATTTGAGTTGGGGAAGGGATACCGTAAAGAGTGATCTGTCGGGAGGAGAGTGGGTTACCCACGACTACACCGATTCCATTACCCTCAGCATTCCGGTTTATACCTCTTTTGCCGCCACCTCTTCTGTGAAGTTGCCAAAAGCGTATATCCTTATGCCACAGTGGAAAAATGTGATTGAACTGCTTGATCTGCACGGAATAAGGTATTCCATTCTGCAGGAGGCGGGGGAGGTTGAGGTAGAGACCTACCGCTACAAAGGCGGAAAATTCTCTTCCCGACAAAGTGAGGGGCGTATTCCGGTTACCGCCGAATATACAACGCAGGTGGAGAAACTGGCCTACCCTGCAGGGAGCATTTACATAGATATGAACCAACCCGCTTCCCGCGTGGCAATGTGGTTGCTGGAGCCTTCGGCACCCGGTTCCCTTACATATTGGGGTTTCTTCAATGTGTGTGTGCAGGCCGGCAACGAGTTCTGGATCCGCCCGCAGTATATGGAGGTTAAGGGGCGCGAGATGCTTGCAGCAGACCCTGCCCTCAAGGCCCGCTTTGAGCAGAAACTCCGCGAGGATGCCGCTTTTGCCTCAAACCCCCAGGCCATCCTGGATTTCTTCTACCAGATTGTAAAGAAACGCTCGCACCAGAACAACGAACTCCACCCCGCCTGGCGTGTTTTGTGACGTCGTCTTCTTGTACAACTCGCTGATAAACAGGGTGCAATAAATTAAAAGAAAATACCTTTGAAAACCGTGACCGCCCGTGGTCTCGTGAACGGGTATTCTAAGACTTTTCCAAGAGATTTCATAACTTTTTTGATATAGTCTTAATGTCTATAATTTTGAGCATGCTGCAGCACCAGTCGGGAATAAGGATAATTCGACACATCGAGTTCCTTATTCCCGATTGATGTATATAGTGTATGGATTTTAGGTTAAAGACTTAGTTCTATTTTTATATAAGACTCTATATGTTTTAGGATTTGAGTCCTTACCATGTCTTCGATTGCATTTTCAAGTTGAGTTTCAGTATGAACTACCCAATTATCATAATCTTCGTCATCTGGGTGTTTAGCTTGTTCCAGAACAGCTTCTTTATAATTGCGAAAGCATTCTGATACGATTTCACGCTGTTTATTATTCATATCTTT
>JAFOER010000121.1 GCA_017380095.1 Bacteroidales bacterium | reverse complement strand
TGCAGCAAACGGAGAGGTAAGGGACTACACAGAGTTCTGCGAAAAAGTTCACGCGGCAGGCGGTCTTGTAACAGCATATTGCGACCTTCTTTCACTTGCAGTGCTTAAGGAGCCTGCAGCATGGGGCGCAGACTGCGCAGTGGGCTCTGCACAGAGATTCGGTTTGCCTATGGGCTTCGGTGGCCCTACAGCAGGCTTCATGGCAACCAAAGATGCTTACAAGAGACAGATTCCGGGCCGTATCATTGGCGTATCGGTTGACCGCTTGGGCAACAGCGCAGTAAGACTTGCTCTACAGACCCGCGAGCAGCATATCAAGAGAGAGAAAGCAACCTCAAACGTATGTACCGCAACTGCCCTTATGGCTACAATGAGCGGTATGTATGCCGTATACCACGGACAGGCAGGAATCAAATCAATTGCACAGCAGGTATCACACTACGCCCACGCAGTGGCTGGCTTGCTTAAAGCAAAAGGATATACACTTGCAACAGACAAATTCTTTGACACCATTGAGGTACAGGGCATCAACGCAGAAGACCTCAAGGCAAGAGCAGAGATGGACGGAATCAACTTCTTCTATCCTACCCCTACCAGCGTAAGGATAAGCTTTGACGAGCTTACAAACTGCATGGAGGCAATGAAGGTTGCAAACATCTTTGATGCAATGCCAAACGGATGTCCTGGTGCACCTGCAGAGGATACATTCATGAAGAGGGAGAGCGAATTCCTTACCCACGAGGTATTCAACACATACCACTCGGAGACTGCAATGATGAGATTCATCAAGAAACTTGAGAGAAAGGACATCTCACTTGCACACTCTATGATTCCTCTCGGATCTTGTACAATGAAACTCAACGCAGCAGTTGAGATGTTGCCTCTAAGCTGGGCTGAGCTTGGAAATGTTCACCCATTGCAGCCTAAAAACCAGGTTGAGGGATACATGGAGCTCATCAAGGAACTTGAGCACGACCTTGCAGTAATCACAGGCTTTGACGCATGCTCTTTGCAGCCAAACTCAGGTGCAGCCGGTGAGTACGCAGGTCTTAAGACCATCAAGGGATACCACATGGCAAACGGCGGCGCACACAGAAACATAATGATCATCCCTACATCTGCACACGGTACAAACCCTGCATCTGCAGCAATGGCAGGTTTCAGCATTGTACTTGTAGGTTGCGACGAGAACGGAAACATCAACGTTGAGGAGCTTAGGGAGAAAGCAACTGCAAACGCGGAGAACCTTGCAGGCTTGATGATTACATATCCATCTACCCACGGTGTATTTGAGGTACAGATAAAAGAGATCTGCAACATCATCCACCAGAACGGAGGTCTTGTATATATGGACGGTGCAAACATGAACGCTCAGGTTGGCCTTACCAACCCAGGCTTCATTGGTGCAGACGTATGTCACCTTAACCTCCACAAATCATTTGCAATGCCTCACGGTGGCGGTGGCCCTGGCGTTGGCCCTATCTGCTGTACAAAAGCACTTGCTCCATACCTTCCAGGCCATCCGCTCGATCCTGAGTGTGGCGGTAAAGGTGTTGAGGCTGTATCAGCTGCAGCATACGGAAACCCTCTTCTATTGCCTATCACCCACGCATACATCAAGCTTCTTGGTGCAGCAGGTCTGAAGAAAGTTACCCAGGTTGCCATCCTTAACGCAAACTATATGGCTGCACAGTTTGAGCCTGAGTTCAAGACCCTTTACTCAGGTGCAACAGGCCGCGTGGCACACGAGTGCATCATAGATTGCCAGCACTTCAAATCTGAGTACGGCGTAGATGCAACAGACCTTGCAAAACGTCTTATGGACTACGGTTTCCACGCTCCAACACTTTCATTCCCTGTACACGAGACCTTGATGGTTGAGCCTACAGAGTCTGAGCCTAAGGAGGAGATGGACCGCTTCATCCAGGCTATGAAACAGATTAAGATTGAGTGCGAGAAGATTAAGGCAGGAGAGTATGACCCTAAAGACAATCCTGTAACTATGTCTCCTCACACCGCAGACGAGGTTTGCGCAGACGAGTGGAACCACCCATACAGCAGAACCGAGGCTGCATTCCCTCTTGAGTGGTTGAGAGAGAACAAGTTCTGGCCTGCAGTAGCACGCGTAGACAACGGATTCGGCGACAGGAACCTTGTTTGCAACTGCCAGTAACAGGAAACAATAACCGAAAAAGGACAAATTGAAAGAGGGTGCCCATATTTTTGGACACCCTCTTTCTCTCTAATACAAATCCAGAAATTCGTACTCTCCTCCCCACTTCTCAAGGAATCTCATGAAATCCTCATTATTTACCACCAGGCTGGCGGTGTTGTCATTGGGGTGGAAACTCAATTTGGGTGCATTCTGCAGATTCTTGTCGAGGAACAGTTTCACATGTTTGTCGGGATCATTGATGAGTCCGAAAGGGGAAACCGAACCGGGGCGCAGGCCAAGATACTTGTCCATCCTCTGCTCCGATGCAAAACTCAACTTGCCTTGCTTAAGCATCTTCTCAATATCGTGGATAGCCATCTGCTGATGGCACTCAAAAACTACAAGGTAATGTTTGTTCCCCTTGTGGTTCCTGAAGAAAAGGTTCTTGCAGTGGGTTGAATCAATGTTCTTCCAATACTCCAATGCCAGCTCTATGGTAGGAAGCGGCGGATGCTCATACATTGTATAGGGTATTCCCCACTCATTCAATTTGTCCAGCACCTTCTGTCTGCGCTCCAGCTGGGCCTGCTGCTCCTGCTGTATATTCTCTTCCATATCCTGCAATTATTATTTGATGTATTTGATAAGAAAATCTGCAAAACGCAAAAAGCCAAGATCGGTCATATGCACACCGTCCACGGTACCCTCATGATCGGGGCCAATAGGGGACTTCTTCATGTTGCCTTTTGCGTATGCATCTATATAACGTACATTTTTATAGCCCTCCTTCCTGAATTTCTGTGCAAACTCCTTCCAGACTGCATTCTCCTCAGGAGTATCTATCTGGAACTGCGCATCAAGATACTGGTAAGGGTAACAGTAGTTTGAAACCATAAGTACCGGAACATCCGGATTGGCCTCAACAATGGCACGGATAAAGTGCTCTGTACTGTCCTTAACAATCTGCGATGTACAGTTGGCAAGGCAGTCTATCACATACATTGATGCCGGAATCTTGGCAATCTTGTCTCCAAGGCATTTGTCCATACGGCCGTTGCCGCTGAAACCAAGATTCACGGTCTCCCTGTGGAGTTTCCTTTCAATGATTGAAGGGTAAGCCATTCCCGGACGGGTTGCACAACCGCCCTGGGTTACACTTGTTCCATAGAAAACAATTGGAAGATTCTTCTCTGAAGGTACAAGATCCGCCACATGCGGCTTCTCTATCACGGCTGTAGAATCAACACCAATAGAAAGGTTTATAACACCGTCATACAAAGGCAAGTACATTATATACTCCCTCATCTCACCGTTCATCTTGCGGATAAATACATTCCTCGATTTTTTGCCGTTGGGCTGGCCTGCCCCCACAAAAAGCCACTCCCCGTCCACAAGGGCGTAAAGGTCGAGCCCCCTCACTCCGGTAGGGGTCATGTGCGACATTCCAAAGTTGTTCAACGGCCTCCACTCGGCACCGATGCATTTTGAATTTGTACGGAACCTGATGGCCAAACCTGCAGAGTTCTGCCCCAAATCCCATACAGCTTTCCTCACCACACCCTGCAAATCCGCAGGAAGGCGGGTGTAGAATCCGTCACTGATTGTATCATTCTGCCTCACGCAATCATCAAAACCCTTCCCCAATACAGGAAGCCCCAACTCCCTCACATCATAATACTTGAGCTCAGACGCCTTCTGGGCAAAAACATTTGCTGATGCCATAACAGCCACCGCAAACAAAAACACTTTACAAAACTTTTTCATAGTCATATCCTTTAATTTTTCTTCCCGATAATTTTATATTTCTATCCACCTTATCTCCACTCCTTTCCGCTCCATCCCCCTGAACCAGGTCATCTGCCTTTTTGCAAACTGGTGGATTGCCGTACGCAAGCCGCTTACCATCTCTTCATATGTAAGTTCGCCAATAAGGTATTGTGTAAGGAACTTGTATTCCAGCCCATAGTAGATGAGATTTTCCGCAGGAATCCCACTCTCCAGCAAACGTTTCACCTCCTCAACCATCCCCTCCTGCAACCTTGCCTGCAGACGGGCATCTATCCTGGCATTGCGGGTATCCCTGTCTACGCTCACACCAATGAAAAGGACATTCTGCGGAAGGGGAAGGGGATCCCTCTGCTCTCCTTGGGCCATCTCAATCTCAATTGCCCTTATTACCCTTTTCTTTGTATCCCAATCGGTATCATTATGGGGTTTCTGCCCTTTTGCAGCCTTAAGGTCCTTGAGCATCTGCACCAGTTCCTCCATAGGTTTCGGCTCCAGTCGGGCTCTCAGCTCCTCGTCGGGAAGAACCTCGTAAAGTTCATACCCGCGGGTAGCTGCCTCAATGTACAGTCCTGACCCTCCGCAAATTATGGGGAAACAGCCCCTCTCCCTTATATTGGTGTAGGCTTTTGAAAAATCCTTCTGGTATTCGAAGATGTTGTATTTGGTGCCGGCATCAACAATATCAAGCAGATGGGCGGGAATTTCACCGTATTCAGACAAATCCTTGCCGGTTCCTATATCCATTCCGCGGTAAACCTGACGGCTGTCTGCAGAGAGGATTTCACATTTTTTCCACTGTGCGGAAAGGGCACGTGCAAGGGCAACGGCAAACTTTGTCTTGCCGCTGGCTGTGGGGCCAAGGATGCATACAGCATCCCAATTCCCGTTTATTATTGAACCTATAATGCTCTCCATACGTTTACAACCTTACAAAGTTAGTTTTTTTTACTACATTTGTGCCGTTATGCCTAAAGCAAAAAGCAAAATAGAGATAAAAAACAGAAGGGCCTCTTTTGAGTATGAGTTTCTGGACAACTATACCGCCGGAATTGTACTCACAGGTACCGAGATAAAATCCATCAGGGCAGGCAAGGCCTCCCTTGTGGACAGCTACTGCTATTTTGTAAGGGGAGAGCTTTATGTAAAGAACATGCACGTCTCTGAATACTGGTGGGGAACCTGGAATGCACACGACCCCCGCAGGGACCGCAAGCTGCTTCTCAACCGCAAGGAATTGCGCAAATTGGAGCGCGCAACCAAAGAGAAAGGGCTTACCATTGTGGCAACCCGCCTCTACATTGCAGAAAACGGATACGCAAAACTCAACATATCACTGGCAAAGGGAAAGCGCGAGTACGACAAGCGCAACACCATAAAGGAAAAGGATATGCGCAGGGATATGGACAGGGGATATTGAAAAAGGTGACCATCCGGTCACCTTTTTGCTTACAGTAAATTATTTATCGTCCTCACGTAGTCGCCAACCTTCTCCTCTTCCTCTGGTGTGAGGTTTCTTTTTGTCTTCCCCACAAGGCGGCCGTGCTTCCATTCACCTGCATACATCTTCCCTTTTGGATCTACAAAAAAGCCCTTGCCGTGGCGCTTGTTGTTCTTGTAGTACCCTATGTAATACTTGGTTTTGTCAGTTCCGTAAATATTGGACTGGTCTATACCCAAGCCATCCCTTATATAGGTAGCTTTCCCCTTCTCCTGCCTGTACTCGCCTAGATAAATGCCGCTTGAATGGGCAAAGAAACATTTCTTGTCTTCATCATATGCAAGGAGGTAAAGTTTCCCCTTTTTCAATGGAAGGGGCTTGTCCAAAGCATAGTTCTCGTACCTGCCGGGGCCAAGCATATGTCTTTCGGGCACTTTTCTTCCATCTACATAACGGTGACTGTAAAGGGTCTTACCAACTACATTTTCCAGGGCGGTAAAGAAACCCGTTTCATTCAGTCTGCTTGACAAATTGTTATATGCCTGGGCGTCTGTCTGAGCCAATAAGGGGGCAGACAATACAAAAAATATCAGTGCAACTATTACTCTCTTCATAACTACAGCAAGTTGTTTATCTTTCTTACATAATCGCCTATCTTCTCCGATTCCTCAGGAGTAAGGGCCCTTTTAGTCTTGCCAATCAGGCGGCCGCGCTTCCACTCGCCGGCATACATATTTCCCTTAGGGTCTACATAGAAGCCAAGCCCGTGGCGCTTGTTCTTTTTGTAGTAACCTATATAATATTTGGCATTATCGGTTCCCCGGATTCTGGTCTTGTCTATGCCAATGCCCTCCCTTATGAAGGTTGGCTTCCCTTTCTCTTGCCTGTACTCTCCCAGATAGATGCCGCTGTAATGGGCAAAAAGTGAGTTGTTCTCACCATCGGAAGCCACAAGGTACAACTTTCCCTTTTTCAACGGAAGGGGTTTGTCCAGTCTGTAGTTCTCGTATCTTGCCGGACCGAGGGGCCTGTTGATTTTCCGGAATTCCTTACTCACATCAAGCCAAGGATCGTTCACGCTATACATGTATCTGCGGTTAAGCAACTTCTCTGACAAATCAAAGACTTTCCCTCTCTGATATCTGTGAAGCTGAGGGTATGCATATGAGTAGTCAGGTTGCTTTCCTTTGTCCTGTCCCTGCAATGTTCCACAGGCAAGCACCAACGCCAATATAATTGCAAAATATCTCATGACTCTGTAGTTTATGTGTTGTTCTTTGTGCAAATTTAACCCTAAACGAGTTTAACATCCAAACTTTTGTACAAATTTATCACACTGAATATCAATTATATAAGAAATAATTTTCAGATCTCCACCATAAATAGTTTTACATACGGCAAAAACTGGTACCCCGCCATACTTCCAACCCTTCACTCGCAGGTTCCGGCAGCATTTGCGGGCGGTTCTGTTCCCAAAAGAAAAAGGCAACCTAACGGCTGCCCTTTCTGTTCTTTGTATCCACAAACAATGCCGGAGGAGTTCCGGGGCGGAAACTCCGCACAATGAGGAATATTCCAAGCAGCACGAACGGGATGCTCAAAAGCTGTCCCATATTGAGGGTCATCCCCTCCTCAAAACCCACCTGGTTCTCCTTCACAAACTCTATAAGGAACCTTGAGAAGAATATTCCTATAAAGAAGATTCCCAACAGCAGTCCCTCCTTTATCTTTGGAAGTGCATATTTATATATTGCAAACAATACAATACCTGTACACAGATAAGCCAGCGCCTCATAGAGCTGGGTTGGGTGCTTTGCAACTGTCTCTCCGTTCTGAAGGAATATGAATCCCCAAGGGAGTGATGTCTGGTGTCCGTAAATCTCCGAGTTCATGAGGTTGCCCAAACGGATGAACATTGCCGCAAATGCAGTTGCCACTGCCAGGCGGTCCAACAGCCAGATATAACCGAAATCATACCTGCGTCCGTATTTCCTCACAAACCACCACATTCCCAACATGATTGCTATTGTTCCTCCGTGGCTGGCCAGTCCCCCTTCCCACACCTTGAATATAAGGAGAGGGTTTGCCAGATAGTAATCGGGCTGGTAGAAAAGCACATGCCCCAGGCGTGCTCCAACTATTGTACACAAGAGCAATGTCCACAAAAGGGTATCAAGCAGCTCAAGCGGCTTGTTCTCCCTGCGGAAAAAATGCCTGAACATATAATATCCAAGATAGAACCCCACAATGAAGAGGAGTCCGTAATACCTCAACTGGAAACTTCCAATATGGAAAATAACGGGATCAACATCCCAGTTCACAAAAAGCATCATATCCTGTTCCCGATATTTTATCTTACCAATCTTGAGAATACACTCAACGGAATTGCCTTCCCGAAAGAGTCCTGCAGCAACAGTTCACCACAGGTAAGCTCACCTTTTCCCTTTCCTCCAAGCATCCCGAAAGCACTTCTTACTGCAGTATCTCCCAACATTGCCGAGTAGCCGTTTGAATAGAGGTTGAGCACCATAAAGGCATCCTCAGGTGCAAGGATCTTGGCAACCTCCTGAAGGAACTCGTAAAGGAGCTCATCCAGTTTCCATTTCTCGCCGTCAGGTCCGTGACCGTATGCAGGAGGGTCCATTATGAGGCCATTGTATTTGTTGCCCCTCTTGGCCTCCCTCTTCACAAACTTGAGGGCATCCTCAACTACCCAACGGATATTGTCGAGCCCGCTGCTCTCCATATTTCCCTTTGCCCAGGTTACTACCTGCCTTACGGAATCCAGGTGCGTTGTATCTGCACCGGCACATTTTGCAGCAAGTGACGCCGCTCCTGTATATGCAAAAAGGTTGAGCACCTTAGGTTTCCTTACGGTTCCGGTAACAGGGTCAATTCCCTTTGCCTCAAACTTTTCCACAAGCCTTTTGCTCTGCTCGTATATGAATTCCCAGTTGGGGCTCTGCTCGGGGAATACTCCCACGTGCTTGAATGATGTGAGTCCCAGACGGAGTTTGAAGAAACTGTCGGGAAGATTGTATCTGATATACCATTGCTCGGGCATCTTCTTGAGCATTTTCCAGGTTCCGGTATCCTCCTTGCCGCTTTTGCCGAATCCTGCTCCGGCGGTAAAACGGGTGTGGGCCAGCTTGTCCCACTCCTTTGCAGGAAGAGAAGGTGTCCACAGTGCCTTTGGCTCAGGACGGGCCAGGACAAACGATCCGAAACGCTCAAGTTTCTCAAAATTTCCCGAGTCTATCAACTCGTAATCTTTCCAATTTTGCGGTGATTGTAAAAGCATACTACAACTTATTGCCTTTCTAAAGGTTATAAAGTTCAAAGATACGGCTAATATTTGAATTTTTTCTTATTTTTGCCCCGCAAAATATTAGAAAACGATAACACAAAATAATACAAGAAATGCAACAGAGTATTGAAACTTACAACTTCTCAGGCAAAAAGGCTATTGTCAGAGTTGATTTTAACGTTCCATTGAATGGTGATTTCAAAATTACCGACGACACCAGAATCCGTGCTGCAATCCCTACCCTAAAGAAAGTTCTTGCAGGTGGCGGTGCACTTATTCTAATGTCACACCTTGGCAGACCAAAGGGAGTTACAGAGAAATTCTCCCTAAAACATATCATTTACAGAATTGAGGAGCTTCTTGGTACCAAAATCCAGTTCTGCGAGGACTGCATGAAGGCTCAGGAGGCTGCTGCAGCCCTTAAACCTGGTGAGGTTCTTCTTCTTGAGAACTTGCGTTTCTACGCTGAGGAGGAGGGCAAACCACGCGGATTGGCTGAGGATGCTACTGACGAGCAGAAGAAAGAGGCTAAGGCACAGGTTAAGGAGAGCCAGAAAGAGTTTGTAAAAACTTTGGCTTCATACGCAGACTGCTACATCAACGATGCATTCGGTACTGCTCACCGTGCACACGCTTCTACAGCCCTTATTGCAAAATACTTCCCTAACGACAAGATGTTCGGTTACATCATGGAGGGTGAGATCAAGGCTATTGACAAGGTTCTTCACAATGGCGAGCACCCTGTAACTGCAATCATCGGCGGTGCAAAAGTTTCTTCAAAGATTGGCATCATCGAGCACCTGTTTGACGTTTGCGACAACATGATCATCGGTGGCGGTATGGTTTACACTTTCGTTAAGGCTCAGGGCGGAAAGATCGGACGCTCACTTTGCGAGGACGACCAGATGGAGTTGGCTTTGAACATCATGAAGAAAGCAGAAGAGAAAGGTGTAAAACTTTACTTCTCTAAAGAGGTTGTAATTGCAGACGATTTCTCAAACGATGCAAACACCCAGATTGTAAACAACTTTGAGATTCCAGAAGGCTGGGAGGGTATGGACGCTGCTCCTGCAACCCTTGCAGTTTGGGAGGAGGTTCTTATGAACTCAAAAACTATCCTTTGGAACGGTCCTGTAGGTGTATTTGAGATGCCTGCTTTTGCAAAAGGTACAAACTACATTGCAGAGATTCTTGCAAAAGTTACTTCAGAGAAAGGTGCATTTACCCTTGTTGGTGGCGGTGACTCAGTTGCTGCAGTTACCCAGATGGGCTATGCAAACAAGGTAAGCTACGTTTCTACAGGCGGCGGTGCAATGCTTGAGTACCTTGAGGGCATCGAGCTTCCTGGCATCAAGGCTATCAGAGAGTAATCTTGCTCCCGCAAATACAAGAGAGGAAGGATGGTCCGGCAAATGGCCATCCTTTTTTTCTGTCGGGAACTTTAGTACCTTTGCACAAGTTATTGCAGGAGGAGATTATGATAGTTTGTATAGCAGAGAAGCCATCGGTGGCAAGGGATATAGCGCAGGTGTTGGGGGCAACAACAAAGCGTGACGGGTATATTGAGGGAAACGGATACAGGGTAACCTGGACATTCGGCCATTTGTGCACCCTCAAGGAGCCGCACGACTACACCCCGCAGTGGAAGGGATGGGACATATACAAGCTCCCCATGATTCCGCCCCGCTTTGGGATAAAGCTCATTGAGAACCAGACATACCAGAAACAGTTCAAGACAATCGAATCACTCATACAGCAGGCAGATATGGTTGTGAACTGCGGTGATGCCGGCCAGGAGGGTGAGCTTATCCAGCGCTGGGTGATGCAGAAGGCCGGCATAAAATGCCCGGTAAAGAGGCTCTGGATATCATCCCTTACAGAGGAGGCCATAAAGGAGGGGTTCAGCGCACTCAAGGAGGAGGAGGACTACCAGTCACTTTATGAGGCCGGGCTCGCCAGGGCAATCGGAGATTGGCTTCTGGGGATGAATGCCACAAGGCTATATACATTAAAGTACGGAAGGCCAAAGGAGGTCCTTTCCATTGGAAGGGTACAGACCCCCACCCTTGCCCTCATTGTAAACCGCCATCTTGAGATAGAGAATTTTGTTCCGCAGGCATACTGGGAACTCAAGACAACTTACAGGGATACTGTGTTTTCTGCCGCAAAAGGAAAGTTCACCTCAAAGGAGGAGGGCGAGGAGTTCCTGCAGAAGGTGGTGCAGAATGACTTTACCGTTACCGACGTAACCCACAAGAAGGGGACGGAATATGCCCCACGCCTGTTCGACCTTACCTCCCTGCAGGTGGAGTGCAACAAGAAATTCGGATACTCAGCAGAAGATACCCTGCAGACCATACAATCATTGTACGAGAAGAAGATTACCACCTACCCGAGGGTGGACACCACATACCTGAGTGATGACATTTACCCCAAATGTGCCGGAATCCTCAACGGTCTGGCAGACTACCAGAGCCTGATGCAGCCTCTTAGGGGAAAGAAACTTGCCAAGAGCAAAAAGGTGTTCGACTC
>JAFOER010000120.1 GCA_017380095.1 Bacteroidales bacterium | reverse complement strand
GCCACCGCCGCCACCGCGCATCTGGCCCATCATGTTTCCGGCCACATCGGAGAAACCGCGGTTGTTTGTATTGTTGCCGTTGGCAATGATGCTTATCTGGCTCTTGTCGGTGAAGCGTCCAATCATTGCAGCACCCTCGTATTTCATATCGCCGCTGGCTGTAAGCGGATTGCCCAATCCACCGCCTACATTACCGAACCAACCCTTCATCATACCTGCCTTAATGCCCAAATCCAGCACTGTCTCCTCGTCACCGTCATCAATGCCTGTAAACTGGGCCTGCTCCGATTTCCTCTCAACAACCCTTACCTTCTCAACAATTTTTGCAGGGATATTCTTGGTTGCAAGGTTAGGGTCATCAAGGAAAAACTCCTTGCCGTCAATCATAATCTTTGTGATGGTTTTTCCGTTGGCAGTTATGTTTCCTTCAGAATCAACCTCCACACCAGGAAGTTTCTTTATAAGTTCCTCAAGGACATCGGTATCCGAAATCTTGAATGAAGAGGCATTATACTCAATGGTATCTTTCTTTATCACCATCTGGTTGGCCCTGTCGGTAACCACAACCGCATCCAGCATCTGGTTATCCTCAGAAACAAGGAGCTCACCATACTCATTGGCACCCCTCTTTATGTCAAATGTAAAGTGCTTGCCCTTGTAGCCCATATACTCAAAAGTAATGGTTGCCCTTCCCAAAGGAAGTCCCTGCAGCACTACCACACCCTTCTCATCTGTAAGGGCATATTTTCTTGGTGTCTTGTCACCAATATACTTTGCGTGCAATGTGGCAAACTCAATAGGCTCCCTGGTAAGAGAATCCAATACTACAGCCCTGAAATAAGTACCTTTTGCCTGGGTTCCCACCTGCGGGTCATCCTCGGCAAGAGCCACATTGAACGAACATAAAACGCAAAAAAACGTTACTAAAAAACCAAAATATCTTTTTAACATCTCTCTATTATTTTCAAACACTCTCTTTGACTCCTTCCAACCCCAAAAGTTAAATTGGAAGAGGCAAAAATTACCTTTTAATCCTCGCAGGATTGCACTCTACAAACTGTTCCCAGCTTCCCGACAATTTCTTCCCCTTCCCCCTTGCCGCCGATGCCGCCTGCAGCAACGGACTGGAAGAGTGGTAATGGTGGCACAAGGCAATTGCCAGTGCATCCGTAGCATCCAGATACTCCTGCGGAATATCAATTCCGAGCAGCCGCTGGGCCATCACAGCCACCTGCTCCTTTGATGCGGCACCCTTTCCCGTAACGGCAAGCTTTATGCTCCTGGGAGCATACTCAGAAATGGGAATCTCCCTGCCCAGTGCAGCTGCAATGGCCGCCCCCTGTGCCCTTCCCAACTTGAGCATCACCTGTACATTCTTTCCGTAAAACGGTGCCTCAATTGCAAGTTCGTCGGGATTATACTTGTCTATAATGCCGGTAACCTCCTGCAAAATGGTCTTGAGGGTTACAAAGTGATCCTTCACACTCTTCAGGTTCACCACCCCCATATCAACATACTCTACCCCTCCATCAAAAACGCGGATAACCCCAAAACCCAAAATGCGGGTTCCGGGGTCAATTCCGAGTATTATTTTATCTGTATTCCTTTTCACCGGACCAGATTAATCTATCCACTCAAATCCTGTATACTCCCTCAATGCAGCAGGAATATGGATTCTGCCCTGCTCATCCTGGTGGTTCTCCAACAAGGCTGCCAAAATTCTTGGCAAAGCAAGTGAACTGCCGTTAAGGGTATGTGCCAACTGGGTCTTGCCCTCATCATCCTTGTATCTCAGTTTCAAGCGGTTTGCCTGGAAAGACTCAAAGTTTGATACCGAGCTTACCTCAAGCCAGCGCTGCTGTGCCTCGGAGTAAACCTCAAAATCATAAGTAAGTGCAGATGTAAAACTCATGTCACCACCGCAAAGCCTCAAGATTCTGTATGGAAGCTCAAGCTCCTGGATAATGCTCTCAACATGTTTTACCATACCGTCAAGAGCTTCGTATGAGTTCTCAGGAAGAGAAAGCTGTACAATCTCCACTTTATCAAACTGGTGAAGACGGTTCAAACCCCTTACATCCTTGCCATAAGAACCTGCCTCACGACGGAAGCACTGAGTATAGGCGGTCATCTTTATAGGGAAATCTGCCTTGTTCACAATGCAGTCCCTGTAAATGTTGGTAACAGGCACCTCTGCAGTAGGAATCATGTAGAAATTGTCAAGACCCACGTGGTACATCTGCCCCTCCTTATCAGGAAGCTGGCCTGTAGCATAAGCAGAAGCCTCATTTACCACAAGCGGCGGCTGAACCTCCATATATCCTGCTCTGGTATTTCTGTCAAGGAAGAATGAAATGAGTGCCCTCTGAATCTTTGCACCCTTATCCTTGTATACAGGGAAACCTGCACCTGTAAGTTTCACTCCCAAATCAAAATCAATTATATCCAAAGATTTTGCAAGCTCCCAGTGAGGTTTTGCATTGGCAGGCAGTGTTGTCTTGCAGCCGCCCTCCCTTACAACAACGTTATCCTCAGCTGTTTTTCCTGCAGGAACCTGTGCACAAGGGATATTTGGAAGCAATACAAGAAGATCATTCATTGCCTTGTTATGCTCCTCCATCTGTGCCTCAAGCTCTTTAGACTGCTCCTTAAGCTGTGCAACAAGCTTCTTCACATTCTCGGCCTCCTCCTTGTTGCCCTGTTTCATAAGCATACCAATCTCCTTAGCCTTCTGATTCTGCTCTGCAAGGGTAGAATCAAGCTTGGTCTGGCTTGCACGTCTTAGGGAATCTGCCTCAAGAATATCCTTAACAATCTGTGAAGCATCAAAGTTCTTTACAGCCAATCTCTCTATCACGAAATCGGGCTGTTCCCTTAAAAGTTTTAGAGTTAACATATTATGTATTTTTAAGCTTCTTTAAATTAGAAAAGGCACCCTTGTACAAGGATGCCTTTCTATTGCGTTTGTTAGGGCAATCCTTAGTTCTGATAAGGCATTACCGAAACATAAGACTTACCCTCTGCTTTCTTTTTGAAAACTACAACACCGTCAATAAGTGCGTATAGAGTGTGGTCTTTACCCATTCCAACGTTCAAACCTGGGTTGTGTACTGTACCTCTCTGGCGAACGATAATGTTGCCTGCCTTGCAATTCTCTCCACCGAAAATTTTAAGACCTAGTCGTTTGCTATGTGATTCACGGCCGTTCTTTGAACTACCGACACCTTTCTTGTGAGCCATAAACTTCTAAATTTTAAAAATTAAGCAATTGATTCAATTTGGATTTGTGTCAAACACTGGCGGTGACCGTTCAATTTCTGATAGCCTTTACGACGTTTCTTTTTGAACACTAGCACCTTGTTACCTTTAACGTGGTCAAGAACAGTAGCTTTAACAACTGCGCCATCAACGTAAGGAGCGCCAACTTTAACAACACCCTCGTTGTCGGTTAACAATACTTTTTCGAAAGAGATTGAGGCACCTACCTCATCCTGTAGGCGGTGTACATAAATTTTTTTACCAGCCTCAACTTTAAACTGTTGTCCTGCAATGTCTACGATTGCGTACATTTTAATTTGTTTTTTTGGGTTATGACAGTAAGCGGTTAACCATTAATTAACTCTTATTCAATAGCTTAGCTGTCTTTTAATTATTTTATGGACCACAAAAGTAACACTTTTTATCCATTACACAAAAAATCTTTTTAAATTAGCATAACATTTTTAAGAATCCAGTCATGGGCAAACAGAACATTACAATACTCAGCGGCGCAGGAATAAGCGCAGAAAGCGGCATACAGACATTCCGCGGAGGAAACGGATTATGGGACAACTACAATGTGGAGGATGTAGCCTCCATAGACGGCTGGCACCGCAACCGGGCCCTTGTACTTGAATTCTACAACAAAAGGCGCAAGGAACTTGAAAAGGCACAGCCCAACTCAGCCCACATTGCAGTGGCAAAACTGGAAGAGAAATACAATGTAACCGTAGTTACCCAGAACATAGACGACCTCCACGAGCGCGGCGGCAGCACCAATATCATCCACCTGCACGGAGAGGCCACCAAAGCCCGCAGCGAATTCTCGGACTACGGCCCAACATACAACATAGGCTACAGGGAACTCAACATTGGAGACCTTGCTCCCGACGGAGGGCAGCTCCGCCCCCACATCGTGTGGTTTGGGGAAGCAGTACCTGAACTGAGCCGGGGTGCCAGAGCCGTTGAAAAGGCGGATATACTTGTAATCATAGGCACTTCACTGAATGTATATCCTGCCGCAGGGCTCGTACACTATGCAAAAAAAGGGTGCAGAATCTATCTCATAGACCCTGCACCAATGAATCTCAACATTCCAAACTTCCAACAGATCCAGGCCCCTGCCACCGAAGGAATGGCCAAACTGCTGGAGATACTGGGGGTATAATCAGAACTTGCATCCCAATGCCTGTAGATAGTAATTGAAAATCCCCCAACAGTAACAACCAACAGAAGCTTAAAACGGTTGATCCAACAAGGGTCAACCGTTTTGCTGTAAGCATATATTCTGTTTCTACAGGCTCCAGTAGCCGAACCTGTCAATTTTTCCTTTGTATTTTCCTTTGATGTCTACAAGGATTCCGTCGGGAGTAAGGAGGTTTGCAAAATCCTCCTGTGTCATGTTCTCATACTCCTTGTGGGATACGGCTGCTATTACCGCCTGGTATTTGCCGCTTGGGGCAGCCGCCATCTTTATTCCATATTCCCACTCAACTTTTGCAGGATCTGCCTGAGGGTCTATCACATCCACCTCTATACTGAAACTCTTGAGTTCCTTTACTATGTCAGCCACCTTTGAATTGCGGGTATCAGCCACATTTTCCTTGAATGTGATTCCCATTACCAGCACCCTTGCCCCAATTGGGGAGATGCCGTTGGCAATCATTTTCTTAACGGTATGTTTCCCTATGTAACCGCCCATTGAGTCGTTTACAAAACGGCCGCTCTGTATTACGTGCGGGTGGTAATTCATCTCATTTGCCTTGTATACCATATAGTACGGATCCACACCAATGCAGTGTCCGCCAACCAGGCCCGGGTAGAATTTGAGGAAATTCCATTTGGTACCGGCTGCCTCAAGGACATCATAGGTATTGATTCCCATACGGTTGAAGATTATTGAGAACTCGTTCATAAGGGCAATGTTCACATCCCTCTGGGTATTTTCCATAATCTTTGCACTCTCTGCAACCTCAAGTGTAGGGGCCTTGTGCACACCTGCCTTCACAACTTTGCTGTAAACGGCTGCAATGTGCTCCAGTGCCTGCGGGCAACATGCAGATACAATTTTCATTGTGTTCTGCAGGCTGTGCTGTGCATCACCCGGGTTGATCCTCTCTGGAGAATAACCAACATAAAAATCCTCTCCCATTTTCATTCCCGACAACTCTTCCAGTACAGGTACACATCTCTCCCTTGTGCATCCCGGGAACACTGTGGATTCATATACCACATAATCTCCCTTCTTAAGATGGGGAGCCACTGTGCGGGTTGCTGAAAGGAGCGGTGCAAGATCCGGCGTGCGGTGGTCGTCTATAGGGGTTGGCACTGCAACAATGTAGAAACTTGCCTTGTCAAGTACTGCAGGGTCACTGGTAAAAATTATGTCTGAATTGAGGAATGCCTCCTTTGGCAGTTCCCTGCAAGGGTCTTCCCCTTTGCGCAACAACTCCAGATTCCTTTCGTTTATGTCAAATCCTGTAACCTTGAAACTTTTGGCAAGTTCAAGCGCAAGGGGAAGTCCCACATATCCCAGCCCTATTACTGCTATGCTCCCCTTTTTCTCCAATAATGTATTGTACATGTGCTTTTATAATAAATGTATAAGGCCCAAAGTTAGAAAAAATACCTAAATTTGTTGATATATCTGTTTGTGACAACAAAAATTTAACCGTTATGACAATAAACTTCATTAAAAGAATTGTGCTGCTTTCTGCAATGTCATTTGTTGCGGCAACAGCATGGGCGCAGGATTTCTCCTTTGCCTATATGACAGATGTGCACATATCTGTAGGGGGGCAAAGTGTAGAGGATGCCAGAAAATGTATGGCCGACATCAACAGGCAGAAAGGGCTTTCGTTTGTAATTTTTGCAGGTGACATTACCGAGTTCGGCTCGGATGAGGAGATAAAGCTTGCAAAGGAGATTTTTGAGGAGCTTACCATCCCTTATTACATAGTTGCCGGCAACCACGATGCAAAATGGTCTGAGAGCGGCTGCAACACATTCCTTGAGGTGTTCGGGTATGAGATGTTTGATTTTGAGAAGGACGGTATCCGCTTTGTAGGGTGCAACAGCGGCCCCAACATGAGGATGGCTCCCGCCCTTGTACCAAGGGAGACAATAGTATGGCTCGATTCCCTTTCACAGGCAATTGACCCTGCACAGCCTCTGATTTTCATAAACCACTATCCTATGGATACCTCTGTACTTAACTATACCCAGGTGCTGGATTGCCTCAAGAAGATGAATACCCAGCTTATGATGTGCGGCCACTGGCATCAGGACAGGGCAATGGATTTTGAAGGTATTCCGGGTATGATAGGACGCTCTACCCAAAAGGCCGGCAAAAGGGGCCCCGGATATAATATAGTTAAGGTAAAAGGTTCCACAATCACCTTCCAGGAGAGGGTTGCCGAGCCGCAGATTACCTCTACCCCATGGCATACATTGAGGATGAGCAGCGGAAACCCTGCAAAGGATTCCAATAAATATCCAAGGCAGGATTTCTCAATAAATGCGTCATACCCTAATGTAAAACAGGTTTGGAGAAGGGCAGACAATACGGATATAGGTGCCGGTGCGGTACAAAGCGGCAAATATGTGGTTTACGCAAATACGTCGGGAATAATATATGCATTGGATGCCGCTACAGGCAATGAACTGTGGAAATACAAAACCGGAGGAAAGATTTTCTCTACCCCTGCAGTTTACGGCAAAGGTGATGCCGCTTCTGTTATAATTGGCTCATGCGACAGGAACATCTACTCCTTGAACATAAAGAGCGGAAAGGTGAACTGGAAATATGAGTGCGGGAAATCTGTGCTGGGCTCCCCTGCAATATTGGGCAACAAGGTGTTCATTGGTGCTTCCGACAATACATTCAGGGCTTTGGATGCCAGGACAGGAAAACTTATTTGGGAAAACAGGGAGATAAAGGGATTCATTGAGGCAAAACCGTACGCAGACAAACAGCAGGTTGTAATTGGAGACTGGGCAAACACCCTGTACTCATTCAACCCGGCCAACGGCAAGCTCCAGTGGAAATGGGAGAAAAAGGGAAGCCGCATGCTTTCCCCTGCAGCCGTATGGCCAATTAAAGCAAACGGGAACATAATCTTTGCAACTCCGGAAAGGGTTACCTATGGCCTGGATGCCAAAACCGGAAAACAACTCTGGAGAGTGAAGGGAGGCAGGGAATCTGTAGGTCTTTCTCCCGACAGCAAATACTACTATGTAAAGACAATGAAGGATTCCGTATTTGCCTTTACAACCCAACTGGTGGCTGTTGTGCCACAGAAAGCCCCTATGACTGTTGCTCCAAAGATGAAATGGGCTGCAGATGCACAGTTCGGATACGAGATTGCCCCAACCCCAATCACATCGGTTCCAACAGGGGGCAAGGATAACAAGGGGCTTGTATTTGTACCTACAGACAAAGGAAACATTGTAGCCCTCAACCACTCGGACGGCTCAATTGCCTGGAAACACAAGGTTTCATTTGCCCTTATCAACTACATACAGCCGCTTGCCGGCAACAGATTGCTGGTAAGTACAATGGATGGAATAGTAACTGTATTGGAATATTAAAATGCCCAACTAAATTCCATCCTTAAAAAACATTCACCCTCATGGCAACAATAGCGCTCCATGAGGGTGATTTATTTATTCCCCTTGATTAAAAGATTATATCACCTCTATATCCTTGCTCTCCAGCCATCCCTGGCGTCCGTCGGAGATCTCTATCCTGCGCCATTTGCCCGCCTCTTCCAGAATCTCCACCTTGGAACCCTCATGAAGGATGAACAGATTATTTCCTGTAGAGTTTGGGGCACTCTTCACATTACTTACAGGAACCATTACCACCGCATAATCTTCACTATTGGCATTACTTCTAAGATTGAATGCAAACAGCATGGCAAAAATAAAGAACAGGAACACTACGCACGCCAGTACAAACGAAAGTTTGCGTCCTCCCGTTGTAGGGGCAAACTTAAAGAGAAGTAGCAATATACATACAACAACAAATAATCCTACTCCTGTATAACCCCAACCATTTGATGACATCATGTTCCTTATATCCTTAATCCAGGTTGTAAGGATAAACTCAGGCAATACATCAATCTTGTCCAGCGTACGCAACTTTGCTATCTGGAGATTGTTTTTCGCATCCTCTCCGGCAGGATTGAGCTTGAGGGCCTTCTCGTAATAGAGGATTGCCTTGCCCATATTGCCAAGCTTGTACCAGGCATTGCCCATATTGTAATAGAGCTTGTAGGACTCATATCCCACCTCCTCTATCTTGCTGTAATCTGCAAGTGCAGTCTCATACTGCCCAACCGAGTAGGCTTCATTTGCTTTTGTCCACAACTCCCCGTTTTCATTTGCATAAAGGTTTACAAATGAAAATGCGAGCAACAACATCATAAATATCTTTTTCATATCCATTACAGTTCCTCCTCCAAGTTAGAAATTACCTCCATTGCCTTGCCGTAATCTGCAGACATCTCCGTAGCCTCACCGCCAAAAGAATACCTTGCCATCTCGCAGTTGCCGAGCACCTGCAGAAAATCTTCAATATTCTTATCCGACACCTTCTTCATCTCCATTGTCTCCTTTATTGTATCCCTCTGCATATCTGCAAACTGTATGGCAAGCTTGTCACTTATATAACCCAAAAGTGCCTTGTGCAGCTCCTCATAAAAAGGAGAACGGAGATTCTGCTCCATATAGCTCCTGGCAAGTTTGAGCCTCATCCTTGCAACCTTGTTGGCCTTCTTGTTTCTTGTCCTTACAACATCACCCTTAAGTTTTGCTCTCCTCTTGAGGAATGCAAACGCAACACCGCCTGCCGCCATTACAACAACAAGCACCACAAAGAATGCAATGCTTCCTACAAAGAATTTCCCCTTGTGCATCAAAGCCGGATTTCCCTGCAGGATATACCTTATATCCTCACCCAAAGAGGCCACAGCCTGCTTGGAAATTCCCTGCACCAATGTACCTGTACCTGCAGTGCTCTCCCCCTTGGTAACCTTCACCACCAGGGTATCACTCTTTAGGGTAACATACCTGTTGCTCTTCACATCATAATAGCTGTACTCCACAGGAGGTATCTGGAACTCACCCTCACTCCTTGGAATGAAAGGATATTCAAACACCTTGCTTCCCGATATTCCGTTGGCCCCGTATGAATAATTGTTGGTTGTCTTTACATCATACACCTCAAAATCTGCAGGCAACTGCACCTTTGGAGCCTCAATGAGGTTAAGGTTGCCGCTACCCTCCACTGTTACAATTATTGAACCGGCCTCATGCGCCTTCACGCTGTCCCTGCTTGCAGCCACATTGATGCTGAAAGTACCCACACCCTGTCCGAATGTGGCAGGGGCACCTGCAGGAAGAGGTGAAACCTTTATTGTGGCATTGCCCGAATTCACCCTCTTCTTCACAATCTGGTAACCCGAATCAAAGAAATCGTCAAAAATTGACCTGCCCCTCGGTGATGACATCACCTGCACCTGACATATCATCTCCGCAGGCTTGATTGAAAGATCGCCTGTCTGCTGTGGAAGGAGCATATATTTGCGGAGTACCGCAGCATTGTAGATCTGCCCGTCCACATTCTCCCTCACAAAATTGATATTCTGCGGAGTCTCTATCTCCTGGCTCCAGAACCCGTCAAATACAGGGAATTTTATATCCTCAAAACCGGCTATGCCAACTCTGGTATACAACTTGAGGGTTGCGAT
>JAFOER010000119.1 GCA_017380095.1 Bacteroidales bacterium | reverse complement strand
TTTGTTTGTGCCCCCGCCGGTACCACCGGGCACATTCCGCACCCCTTTTGTGCCCGAGCCCCGGTGCGGCAAGGCAATGTATCCCTCCAGGGCAGCGTACACAGCACTGTCAACCACATACAATCTGGAAAAATCCTCCCTATAGCGGAATTTGCCCCCTTTGGCCCTGTACTTAAGAATGCTCTGTGCCTGTTTGGCACTGAATCCCAGACGCTGCAGGCTGTCTGCTGAAATGGTGTTGGGATCAAATGCAAACCTCTCCCCCCGCGCAAATCTCCCCCCCACAACAGCTCCGGGGGCTGCCACGTTTCTTATGGCACCAGTACCTCCGGCAGAAGCACCCACAGCACTTGTTGCATCCGTCCCTGATGCACCTCCAAACCTTATAGCCCCTCCAGCACAAGCACCTCCGGCAGAAGTACCCCCAGCACCAGCACCCCCTGCACTTTCAACTGCGGCCTCATCAGCCATGCGGGCATCCTGCACCTTATGCCACACGAATGTCACCACCTGAAACACAAACAGCAGGGCAATGAGGACAATAACCCCCATCGCTCTGCTGTTGGAAATCTTTGTATCGCGGCCTGTACCGTTACTCCTCTTCTGATTGCTCTCCCCCTTCATAGCCTGCTCCACTTACAATCATAACTATTTCACCTTTAGGCTCGTGAGAACTGTACCACTTGTGCAGCTCCTCAACGGTACCCCTTTTGCACTCCTCATGCAGCTTGCTTATCTCCCTGCAAACTGCAGCCATACGGCCCGGGCCAAAGAACTCAACCATCTGTCCCAAAGTCTTCACCAGGCGGTACGGAGACTCATAAATGATCATGGTCCTCTCCTCCTGGGCCAGCTGTTTGAATTTGGTCTGCCTTCCCTTCTTCACTGGGAGGAATCCCTCAAAACAGAACCTGTCACACGGAAAGCCAGAAGTGACCAATGCCGGAACAAATGCCGTAGCTCCCGGAAGTGTCTCAACCTCAACACCGGCCTCCACACATGTCCTCACAAGAAGAAATCCCGGATCTGAAATGCCCGGAGTACCCGCATCACTTATCAGAGCCACATTCATGCCTGCAAGTATCTTCTCACATACATTAGCTGATGTCTTGTGCTCATTGAACTTGTGATGGCTCTCCATATGCGTAGAGATCTCATACTTCTTCAACAAAACCGAACTGGTCCTGGTATCCTCAGCCAGAATCAGGTCAACCTCCTTCAACACCCTCAACGCCCTAAGGGTAATGTCCTCCATATTCCCGATAGGGGTAGGTACCAAATACAATTTAGCCATAACGTTTATATTTTCTAGTGCAGACTCACACCTATAAGCCTCATAAACTCCTCACGTGTTCTGATATCCTTCAGGAACGCACCGGTGAAAGCCGATGTGGTGGTAACCGAATTCTGCTTCTGAACACCTCTCATCTGCATGCACATATGGGCAGCCTCAATTACAACGGCAACACCAAGCGGGTTCAAGGTCTCCTGAATGCAGTCCCTTATCTGGATTGTAAGCCTCTCCTGCACCTGCAGCCTGCGGGCAAAAGCATCCACCACACGCGGTATCTTGCTCAGGCCGGTAATTGTACCATTTGGGATATATGCTACGTGTGCCTTGCCATAAAACGGAAGCATATGATGCTCACAAAGTGAGTAAATCTCAATATCCTTAACCAGCACTATCTGGTGGTAATCTTCCTGAAACAGGGCAGACTTGAGAATCTCCACAGGATCCATCCCGTATCCCTGGTTAAGGAACTGCATCGCCTTTGCCACACGCTCAGGAGTCTTCAAAAGCCCCTCACGCTGCGGATCCTCACCCAACAGTTTCAAAATCTCATAATAGTGCTCCGCAAGTTTCTGCGTTGTCTCTGCATCAAACTGCTCTATTTTAGTATATGCCATAAATCAGCCGCTCAAAATTATATTGGACAAAGTTATCAAAAAAAATGGCAGGAAAATTTGTTCCTGCCATTTATCTGCTTTTTAATACTCTTCTTCATCAAAAAAGAAATCCTCTTTGCTTGGATAATCAGGCCAGATTTCCTCAATGCTCTCGTAAACCTCACCGTCATCCTCAAGGTCGTTCAAGTTCTCAATAACCTCAAGAGGGGCACCCGAACGGGTTGCATAATCAATCAGCTCATCTTTTGTTGCAGGCCATGGTGCATCCTCAAGTTTGGATGCAAGCTCTAGTGTCCAATACATAGTATAAATTTTTAATTTTTAACCAATTAGTATTCTCTATTGTGCAATAGGGGCGCAAATATAGTATAAAAATTTATTATGGCAACCAAAAGACCTCTTTTTCGTTGTTTTCAATGCATAAAAATCTTGCAAGGGTAAACAGGTAGTCGGACAATCTGTTAAGGTACCTTTGTCCCAACGCAAGCTGCTCAGAAACTTCCGTATTGGCCTCCCCACCTGTTCCAATCACAAGGGAATGCCTCTCTGCCCTGCGGCATATTGTCCTTGCAACATGACACTCTGAGGAAACCCTTGGCCCGCCTGGCAAAATGAATGCAGTCTGCGGAGGAAGCAAAGCTGTCATACGGTCTATCTCCCCCTCCATCCACTCAATTGCCTCCTCTTTCACCTCCTTGAGCGCCTTCACGGAACCGTCAGATGCAAAATGTGCGGAAATGAGCATCAGATCCTCCTGAATCCTTCTCAAATCCACCTTCACCTGATCAATATCAGTATCACTTATTATAATCCCGACAAACGATATCAGTTCGTCCAAATCTCCATAGGCCTCTACCCTTGGATGATTCTTAGGGACCCTCTTTCCTCCAACAAGGGAGGTTGTCCCTTTGTCTCCACCTTTAGTATAAATTTTCATATCTCGTATAAATTATATTTCCATAGCAGGGTGCGGATTAACGGTATCGCTCTCAATTACTCCGTCCCTCAATCTTATTATTCTCCTGGCATGCAGCGCAATGTCCTCCTCATGGGTAACAAGTATCACTGTATTCCCCTTCCTGTAAATCTCCTCAAACAGCCTCATTATGTCAATGGATGTCTTTGTGTCAAGGTTTCCTGTAGGCTCATCCGCCAATATTATTGAAGGGTTGTTTATCAGCGCCCTTGCCACAGCAACCCTTTGCCTTTGTCCTCCGGAGAGTTCAGCAGGCTTGTGCTCCATCCTCTCTTCAAGCCCCACGGAAGCAAGGGCTTCCCTGGCCCTCCTCTCCCTCTCTGAGCGAGGAACTCCCGAATATATCAACGGCAAGGCCACATTCTCCAGCGATGTATACCTTGGCAACAGGTTGAACGACTGGAACACAAAACCAATCTCATTGTTCCTCACCTGTGCCAACTGGCCGTCACCCATCCTGCTCACATCCGTACCGTTAAGGACATATGTTCCTCCCGACGGAGTATCCAGGCACCCCAGAATATTCATCAGTGTTGACTTGCCCGACCCCGAGGGGCCCATTATGGCCACATATTCATTTCTGCAGATGGTAAGGCTAACTCCATTGAGGGCCTTAACCTGCGTTCCTCCCAATTGGTAGAATTTCTTCAAATCCCCAATCCTTATCACTTCTTTTCCACCATTTTCCATATCTCTCTACAATATCTCAAAAATTTCCCTGCAACAGTTTTCCAGTGTATCCAGAGCCTCCTTTGTCTTCCACTTCCGGGAATCCCTCTCCCCCACTACATTGGATACGGTCCTGAGCCCGAAACACGGTACCCTCTCCATAAGGGCGGCATAATATACTGCAGCACCCTCCATGCTCTCTATGTGCGGTGTATACAGTTTCTTCAACCCTTCTATACGTGCAGCATCTCCGGTAATACATTGTATGGTAACGCCAACTCCACTTTTATACCTGGATATGGCATCCTCAATATTGCGGTAAGGCAGCAATTGGCGTGCCAATGCGCCGCCCGTATAAGGAAATTCATCCTTTCCAATGATACCGCATCTGAAAAGGTCTGCAAATCCCTTGTCGGTATCAAAGCCCAAATCACCGAAATACTCCTTTGAAATTATGGCTGCAGATGCTATCGGAAACTCATCAAGGTCATAACTGCCGGCAATTCCCATATTTATGACAAGACCATAAGGTTTGCCCTCAGCTCTTGCACTCCATATCTCCCTCGTCACACAATAGCAGGCATTTACCGCACCAATGCCGGTAAGACGGAATATAATTTCCACATCCCCTGCAATTTTATCCTTTACAGATTCATAGGCTTTGAGAGCCCTGTCAATTTCCTGTTGCTCCGCAGCTGTTACTAGTATTTTCATATTACAAAGACATCAGATCAAATTTAAATATCACTCCTCCTCCCGGATTCTGTTCAACCGATATGTTTCCCTTATGGAACAATACGGAATTCTTTACTATTGCCAGCCCAAGTCCGCTGCCTCCCAGTTTCCTTGTCCTCCCCTCGTCTATCCTGTAGAAACGGTCAAAAATCTTGTCACCGACCTCGTCGGGAATACCCTTTCCGTTATCTGTATAGGTAAAGGAAATCCTGTAATTGGATTCTCCGGAAATCTGGTTTATGCCGGCCATTATGGTAATGTCCGTATTGGGGCCAGCATGCTCCAGTGTATTGTCTATAAGATTCTTGAACAAAGAATATATTATGTCGTGATTGCTCCTTATGGTAAGCTCACTGCTAATCATAGGGGAGAAAACGGTATTGTTCGCCTTCATCTTCAGTGCCAGTTCCTCCTCAATCTCCTTAAGGCATGAAGATATGTTCACCTCTCCTATCTTGTAATATTCAGATTGCTCATCCAGCTTGTTCAGCACAGAAACTTCATCTATAAGTGAGGTAAGCCTCAGCGACTGCTTGTATGCCCGCTCCACAAAATACCTCATCTGCTCAGGGGGCATCTGGTCGTCATTGATAATGGATTCCAGGTATCCCCTCATTCCGGTAAGGGGAGTCTTGAGTTCATGTGCTATGTTATTGGTAACCTCCTGCTTGAACTGCTTTGCCTTGTCCAGCTGCTCATAGGTATCCACTATCCTGCGCCCTATGTCGCCGTATTCGTTGTCGGGAAAAGTAATTTTTGAAAAATCCTTCTTGTTTGATTTGAGGAGGTTGAAAAAGTCATTGAATGCCTTCAGCGGCTTGGTGAGCTTCTTGGACAGGTAAATGAGAATTGTTACAAGAATGGCAATAAGGGCAATTACCGCATACTGGTAGAAAGACGCCCCCTCTATATAAACAAGGATGGCAATTGCAACAATTGCTATCACAAGTATATAGTACAGTACAAGCTGATATTTGAGCCTCAATTTCATATCCGTCCCTCCTCTCCGGTAAAATTATATATGCAGGCTGTATCCGTACCCGGATCTGTTGACAATCCAGTCGCCGCACTTGCCTATCTTCTTCCTTAGCCTTGCTATATGCACATCCACGGTACGGTCCAGGACAAAACTCTCCTCCTTCCATACCTGCATGAGGATATCTTCCCTGGAAAATATCTTGTTGGGAGTCCTTGCCATAAGGATAAGTATCTCATTCTCCTTTTTTGTAAGCACTACCTCCAGGCCATCTACAAATACCCTCTTGTTGTCATACTCTATCCTCAGGTTTTTGTGGACAAACACATTGTCACTCTCCTCTTTTTGCCCTGCTCCCACCACATTGCCTGCAATTGCAGCAACTCCATTGGCATTGGTACCATAACACCTTGCAAGAACTGCATTTACTCTTGCCAATACCTCCTTCACCGAAAACGGTTTGGAAATATAGTCATCCCCACCTTTGTCAAACCCCTTGAGCACATCAGCCTCACTACCCAAAGCAGATATGAATATTATAGGGATATTGCTCTTGTAATCTTCCCTCAGCAGCTGGGCAAGCTTGAGTCCGCTTATGCCTCCCATCATAATATCCAGCAACAGCAGGTGGTAGGAGTTCTTTATTTTATAGAGAGCCTCCTCTGAACCCGATGCCGTTTCCACAATATATCCTGCCTGCTGCAGATTATATTGCAGAATCTCGCAAATATCCTCTTCATCATCTACCACAAGTATCCTGAATTTGTCCAAACTGTTCTCCATATATAGGTGTTATGCTTTAGTATGGTTACAAATATAACATTTTTTTTAGTTTTTATCTATCTTTGTAAAACCAACAGTTTGTATATGAAAATCATTATAGCAGGAGCCGGCGAGGTAGGAAGTCACCTTGCAAAAATGCTCAGTAACGAGTCAAACAACCTTACCATAATTGATGCGGACGAAAACCGCCTGAACCATTTGCGTGAGGTTGCCGATGTCATTACCATTCAGGGTAACCCAACATCCATTGAAACCCTAAAGGAAGCCGGAGCAGAAAAGGCAGACCTGTTTATAGCCGTAAGTCCTGCACAGGACCAGGATATAAACATAATCAGCGCCCTTCTTGCAAAAAAGATGGGAAGCCAGAAGGTTACTGCCCGAATCAATAATGATGAGTATATGCATCACGAGAACAAGCTTCTCTTTACCGAGCTTGGTATAGATCTGCTCTTTTATCCCGAGAAAATTGCATCATATGAGATAGTTGACCTCCTCAAGCAGACCGGTACAACTGAGTTCATGGAGTTTGCAAGGGGTGTGCTGCAGATGGTGGCATTCCGTCTGGAGGATGGTGCTCCACTGATAGACAAATGTGTAAGTGACATCTCGTCTTTCAGCGGCAACAGCCAGTATAAGGCAGTTGCAATTGCAAGGGATGAGGATACCATTATACCAGGACCGGATACAAAATTCCAGGAAAACGACCTTGTTTTTGTTATATGTACACGCGACGGCGTTCAGGATGCAATGAGTTTTTCCGGCAAAAAGGAGATTGAGATCAAGAACCTCATGATTGTAGGTGGTGGAAGGATTGGAGAGATGCTTGCCAAGAAAATGAGCAAAGTTTCAGACCATATAAAAATAATAGAGATAAAACCAGAAAGGTGCGAATACCTGGCTGAAACCCTGGACAAAGTCCTGGTAATTAATGGTGACGGCAGGAACTCCGACCTTCTGATGGAAGAGGACGTTACCAAATACGATGCATTTGTAGCTGTTACAAGCAATTCTGAAACCAATATCCTCTCTTGCGTTGCTGCCAAGAAAATGGGTGTATCAAAAACCATCGCAGAGGTGGAGAACATTGAGTATATCAAACTGGCAGAGGGGATGGGTGTAGATGCGGTAATCAACAAGAAACTCTCTACAGCCGGACGTATATTCCGCTTTACCCTGAGCAACAAGGTGAGGTCTATCAAATGTCTCAACGGTTCTGATGCCGAAGTTCTGGAATTTATTGTAAACCCGAGCAGTGCCATTACAAAAGGGCCACTCAAGGACCTCCATTTCCCTAAAGAGGCAATAATAGGCGGTGTGATAAGGGGTAATGAGGTATTTATCGCTACTGAGAATACAATAATAAAACCTTACGACAGGGTTGCCGTATTTGCCCTGCCGCAGGTTTTATCTAAGGTTAACAAATTCTTTATCTGATTAGAAAAGCCCTACAAGTACAAACAGCCAGTGTGCTATAATACCTGCACAAAGTCCTCCTATTGTGTGGGCTATGATTGCTTTTGATGTAAGGTCCCTGTATCCCAAGGAGTCCAGCATTGCTGTATGGGTACTCAAATAGCCGCTCCAGCACATTCCCATTGCTGTAAATACGGCAATTGCATTTCCGTCAATGAGTCCGCTGGCCTGGAATTTTGGTACAAGGCCCAATGCTGCTCCCACTGCGCCAAGAGATGTCATCGGGAAGGCAAGGAGTTCAGGACTCTTGAATCCGAACAGCCAGTCAAATATAAAATCAAGTTTTTCCGCAATTGCAGGAAGCAATGCTATTCCTTCATATGCCGCTCCAGTATAACCGTTCTCGCCCGGGCCAAATGTAAGCATCATTACAAAGGTGGAAATTATCAGAACACCCGGGATAATTGCCAAACCAAGTTCAACTCCCTGCTTGCCTCCATCCAACAAAGAATTCAATATCCTCAAAAAGAGCCCCTCTTCCTTAACCTCCTCCGTTTCCTGTTCCTGTGTCTTCTGCTGCGAACCCTCACCTGCAACAAATGTATCAAACTCAGGTTTGGCCTTAAGGATAAGCTTCTGCGATATTCTGGTTGATATCATACTTCCAATGAAGGCTCCCACCAAACCTATGATTGCGGCAGAAGCAAAACCTCTACCTGCCATAAATACTATAACGACAAGCCCCATTCCAAAAGCTGTACCAAAATTGGTAATGGATATCAGCTGATATCTTTTGAAGTATTTGCTGAAATTACGGTCATTCGCCAAAGTAATGATAGCCGGATTGTCTGAAAGGAAGGTAAGGACACCTCCCAAAGCTGCAACACCCGGAAGATTCCACAACGGTTTCATAAGAGGCCTGAGCAACTTTTCAAGAATTCCTACTACGCCAAACTCCACCAGAATCTTTCCCAAAGCTCCCGAAAGGACTGTTATTCCCATAATGTAGAATACTGTTTCTATAAGGAGGCTATAGGCAGTGTTCATAAGAGTATTGAGCATATTAGGAGTACCCATTACATACCCAAGTGAACCGAACAATAGAAAGAATACTATAAGGAAATATAAAGGTTCCAGTTTCCTTGAAGATTTTTTCTGTTTCATTTTATATATTGTTAATCATTTATCTCTTAAGCAAATCCATTTGCCACCTCAGGCCAACATTGAATGTCTGCTCTACAGGCTCAGATGTATTTGAGCACCAGAAGGCATGGAATCTGAGGGCCTGTTTTGCCTCACGTATAGGGAAATATTCCACCCCCGCACCGTAAAAACCGAGTTCAACACCAGGCAACACATATCTGTCATATACAAAGCCGGCATCTGCCCTCTGGCTTCTGTTCACGTCATATCCACCCTTGGCAAAGATATTCACACTTGGCGATACTGCATACTGAACCTTGCCGTGAAGAGAAAAATCCTCAAAAAAAGCGGTACCTTTACCTGCATATCTGTTCATATAATCCAAATCAACTGAAGTCTTGCCCAAATTGAACTTGTTGCCCAATGCCAGGTAATTTATAAAATGCCCCTTCTCATATTCAATCATATTGGCAGACCAAATTGTACTGTACCACTTTGCTGGTCTTCCATACCAGATTACATTATACGCGTACAGGCTCTCCAAAGGCTCAACTGAAAATGGGGAATTGGTAACCTGGGCATACAGCTGGTTATTCTCCCCAACCTTGAATCCAACATTCACACCCACCTGGAAAGGGCTCACATGATTCCAGAAATCAGAAGCAAAGTATACATCAATGGGAGCATAATCATACTCAATTGTACCTATGCATATCATCTGTTTTCCGGCAGTTACGGAAAGCCAGTCATTTGCCTTATAAGTGACATTGGCCCAATCTGTAGCATTGAAAAACGCCTTCGGGTCGCTATGGCCCACATACAGCCTGTGTCTGAAACTATATGAAAACTTGTCATTCAAATTACCGTTGGCAAGCAGTTTCAGATATCGCCCCACAAATCCGCTTTCAGAACCGGCAACCTCACCATCAAACCTCACGTCCATCTTTAATGACAATATCTCCCCCTGTTGTGCATATAGGGAAAGGGAGAGACATATGAATACAAATAAAAATATCAAGCAACAGATTTTCTTCATAAAAACCAAGTAATTAAGCCAAGCGCCAAAGATATATCAATTATCGTTCAGTTCCAACCACCTCAACTCTTTCTCATCCAATAATTCCAACACTTCCCCAATTCTCACCGAGGCTTTCTGCAATTCTTCCCCCTGCAACTCTCCTCCCGACAATTTCTCCTCCAGTTCAGCCTTCTCCATACCCAAAGCCTCAAGATCCTTTTCCAGCTGCTCAAGCTCCCTCTGCTCCTTATAGCTCAATTTCTTCCTTTTTGGCTGCTGGGGATTATCCTGGTACTCCTTTTTCTGTACCTCCTTCTGCAATTTTGCACGCTCAGCTGCCCTCTTCTCCTTCTCACGCTCTTTAATATATTCCCTGTATCCCGAGTAGCTTCCCACAAAATCCTTTACTATACCGTCACCTTCAAAGACAAAAAGATGATCTGCTATTTTATCAAGGAAGAAACGGTCATGGGAAACTATTATCACAGATCCCTTGAACTCCTTCAAATACTCCTCAAGCACATTAAGCGTAAGTATGTCCAGATCATTTGTAGGCTCGTCCAGAATAAGCACATTCGGATTTTTCATCAGTACAGTAAGCAGATAAAGGCGTCTTTTCTCTCCTCCGCTCAACTTTTCAATCTTGTTGTAGTGCATGTTTGGAGGGAAAAGGAAATAATTGAGGAAAGTGGTAACCGGCACGCTTTTTCCGTCACCAAGCGTCACAACCTCCGCAATCTCCCTTACAGCCTCAATCACTGTATCATTAGGGTTGAACTCTATCCCCTGCTGCTTGTAGTATCCGAAACTTACTGTCTCACCTATCTGTACTTCGCCCGCTGTCGGAGCAAGTTCTCCCGTTATAATGTTGAGGAAAGTGGATTTGCCTATACCGTTTTTACCCACAATACCAATCTTTTCACCTGGAGCGAAATTATATGTAAAATCCTTCAGCCCCGTCCAGTCTCCCCACTTGAAATCAACATGGGAACAGTTGACAATCTTTTTGCCCAACCTGGAAGATTTCACATTGATATTGAAATTCTTCTCCTCTATCCTCTGACTTGCCCTATCCTTAAGGTCATAAAATGCATCAATCCTGTATTTGGCCTTTGTCCCCCTGGCACACGGCATGCGCCTCATCCAATCAAGCTCGGTCCTCAACAGATTGCGTGCCCTGTCTATGTCCTTCCTCATATTGGCCATCCTCTCTTCCCTCTTCTGCAAATAATATGAATAATTGCCATCATATGAATACAGGGTACCATCAGCCATTTCGATAATCTGATTACATACCCTGTCCAGGAAATAACGGTCATGGGTAACCATAAGAAGAGTACATTTCTGTCTGGTAAAATAATCCTCCAGATACTCAATACTCTCCAGATCCAAGTGGTTTGTAGGCTCATCCATAACAAGAAACTGCGGTTTCTTCACAAACATACAAGCTATTGCAACCCTCTTCACCTCTCCTCCGCTGAGCTGGGACACAAGCTTGTCCACTTCAAATAACTTGAGGGAATAAAGGATCTCCTCTATTTCGTGCTTCTGACAATTCTTTGCTTCAGATGAAACAACTTCCCAAATTGTAAGTGCAGGATCATAAACATTATCCTGGGCGAGAAAAGCAATCTGAATATCCTTAAGAAACTTCACCTTTCCATCCCCGTCAGAACTCTCCACTCCGGCAAGGATTCTCAACAAGGAAGTTTTACCGGTACCGTTAGGGGCAATGAGAGCTATCTTGTCACCCTCATTGATATTCATGTTTATATTATTGAAGAGCACTCTTGGCCCATATGATTTTGAAACATTTTCAACCTGTAGATAACTTGCCATAAACCTGAGAATTTGGACTGCAAAAATAATAAAAAAAGAGGTTGCCGGAAGACAACCTCTTTTCTATATGAGAAATTATAATTAGTTAGCTTTCTCAATAACAACAACTCTTGTAAGAGCGCGGCTGTTGTCATACATGTTAGCCTGGCCACCCAAACCTTTCCACTCAATCTGGCTCTCGCTTACGCCAGCTTTGATAAGTGCGTTGTAAACTGCCTCAGCACGTTTGTCTGAAATTTTCTGGTTAGTCTTAGCAGAACCAGTTGCTTTGTCAGCATAACCGTTAACAACATATTTAACATCTGGGTTAGCTTTCATGATGTCAGCTGCAAGGTTGATGTTAACCATACCTTTAGCGTCAATCTTAGCGCTACCGATAGTGAAGAAGATAGCTCTAGGACCAGCGTAAGCAACCTCAACCTCTTTAACAACCTCAACTGGAGCTTTAGCTTTCTCTTTAGCCAACTCCTCTTTAGTTGCAGCGTGGCTAGTCTGCTCAGCAGCCAAAAGCTCTTTGTATTTCTTGATGTCACCGTTAGCAGCTGCAAGAAGAGCCTCGTTGGTAACTTTTACGAATTTTTTGCCACCGAAATAGTAAGTAGCACCAACAGTTGCACCTACAAGACCGTTAGCAACAGTCTCGCTGCAGTCACCGAATGCAGACTCAGCAACCTCACCTCTTACCTCAAGGTTAAGAGCCCAGTTAGAGTTGATGTTGTAAGCAGCACCCAAACCTAGTGAACCGCTGATAAGTGCTTTCATACCGTCATCCTCACCAATCTCAGCTTTAGCCAACTGCAAAGCAGGACCCATGAATGCATATGCCTCAAATTTTCTGTCAGGATTGTAACCTGCGAAAGCTGAAGAAAGGTTGAACAAACCCTCAGCTCTTAGAGTTACAACATTCTGTTTCATCTCCTGAGCAGTGAATGAAGGATCGTTAACTTTGTAGTCTGTATACAATTTCTGGTTGAAACCTGAAACCATACCTCTAACACCCCATACAGGGTTGATCAATTTACCAACAGAAATGTTGAATGCTGGAGTAACAGGATTGTCAGAAGCATTAGGATTTACAATTTTCTGACCGCCAACACCTACACTTACAAAGTAGTTGTCTTTAGCGCTCTCAGCATAGTATCTGCTTTTTGTTTGAGCTGTAGCAACTGTAGCGATACCAGCCAACATCAAAGAAAGAATTACTAATTTGCTTTTCATTATCTTAGTTTTTTAATTATTAATATTCATTCGTTTACCCACCGGCTATTTCAAGTGTATCTTATAGCACAATCCACCGGTAAAGTATTTCAAATCTTGTAGAAGAAATTGAGCATGAAGCTGATCGAACAACAAATAGGACGCACCAACTGAGTAATTTATATTGTCGTACTCCGCAATCAGTCTCAGATTTGGGAGAAACGAAGGTTCATATGTAATACCGGCTGCTATACCGTTGAGATGATTTGACACACGCTTGTTATAAACGTATGAAACAGAAACACCCAAACGTTCAGTTCCAACAAGGAAATGTTTTGTTGCAGCTACATAAAACCTGCAGAAATAACCGTTACCGTCTGCAGAGGCTATCTGTCCGTCACCCGACTCAGTATATGGATCAGAAGTTCCAACTACTACAGCGGGCATATGCTTCCAGAACTGTCCCTCTTTCAACACCCTCAACCTGGCAGAGAAATATCTGTCCTGATTACAGAATTTCTCTTGATCAGGGTACCACTCCAATCTACCAATAGACTTGGCTTTTAGCATAGTTGCAGTGTACGCTATCTCCAGAAATGGGAATATGGTAGCATTTACAAAATAGTTGTAAGTATCATAGTTCCATTTACTTGGGGTAAGTTCCTGATTGAGCAGGTTACCTCCTATCATTACAGTCTTTGAATCCTGCATCTCTGCAGATGGAGCATTCAACAGACCGGTTGTACCGTGCGTCATTTGAGCGGAGAGGGCAATGCCTGTACATAGAAACAAGCCCGTAAGCAATATTTTCCTTAAGCTGTAAAGCATTGCACTTCCTCTCAAATTAATTTAATTCAGATCAAATTACTCGCCTTCAACACTTGAACCACCACCCCAAGCAGTTGCACCGCCGTGGTTACCGTGGTTGTTATGATGATTGTTGTGGTTATCGTGGTTATCGTGGTTGTCGTGATTGTCATGATTGTCATGATTGTCGTGGTTATCATGGTTGTCATGAACATCAACATCAATTGGTGATACGTGAGTTGCTTTAGCTCTCAAAGCTACTACGTTCATCTGCTCACCGTCAACTGAGAATGGAACAGTTACCAAGTCAAAGTCTTTGCATACACAGAAACCTGCCAAGTTAAGCTCACCGTTTCTGTTCAATACTGTAGCGAATGGAACATAGTTGCTAGCGAAATCTTTGTACTGGGTACCAGTCCAAACAGTGTTAAGAGCTGCCATGCAAGATGATTTAACCTCTTTCTCAAATTTAGCCAATCCCTCGTTAACGTTAGCTACGAAACCAACGTAAGCTGAATCCTCAACGAACAATGGAGCGTTGGTGATAGCGTTAGTGTGGTTAAGGTGGTTAGCGTGTGTAGGGTAGAAGTTAGCGTGGAAGTTTGAGTGTAGGTTACCGTGTGCATCTGAACCTAGGCTATAGTGAGCAAATACCTCAACTAGACCCTCCTCGTTTACTGCAACCTCACCGAAAGCAATACCGAACATAGCTTTAACAGCCTCTGCATCCAAACCTGCAGCACCAACTACTGCATCACCCATCTCTAGAGTAGGCTCAGCTGGCTCCTCAGGATCCTCAGGATCTTCTGGTGTTGGAGGAGTAGGATCATCTGGATCCTCTGGTGTAGGAGGAGTTGGATCATCAGGATCCTCTGGAGTTACAGGAACTTTAACCAATGCCAAGTCAACTGAAGTAACACTTACCTGGTTGTACTCGCCCAATTTCTGGATTGATACAGTTCTGCTGCCTGGCAAATAACCCTCAGCAGTAGCTGCTACAGTTACAGAAGGAACATAAGAGCTCAACTTCATATTGAAAGTGCTTGATACAGATTTGCCATCAAGTGTAACTTTAGCCTCTGTAATAACTTTACCAGTCTCTGCATCGTAAACAGAACCAACTACATGGTACTCCGATGGAGTTTTTGCAACTGGAGATTTCTCATAACAGCTTGTAAGCACAAAAGAACAAACTGCTAAAACGGCCATTGCAACTTTTGCACTGAAACCGAAGAATGATTTTTTCATTTGCATCTTAAATTAAATTAATATTATTAAAAATTCAGTAATTCAGATTTTAAGTAATACGGGTTATACTGTATGTTGTTACTTATATTGTCATCTATATTTGCTCTAAATCTCTGTCCATAAACAAAGGCACCTGCAGCATTGTAGGCAAAACCCCAGTTTCTGCCCGGCATCACCCTAGGTATATAACCTTTCCTCTTGTACTTGTACGGAGGCAAGGTAATCTGGAACCTGAAACCTGCGTTTACTCCGTCATTCCACCAGTCGGAAGGTATATATGTTCCATAAAATCCTATTGAGCAATACCTGAAATGCCTTATCATGTCAAACCTGTAACCGCAATCACCTCCAAGGAATGATTCACCTCTGAAGGCAAACTGTGTATTGAACCTCTCCCAATAGTAATTTACACCCAACTGTCCTGTAATCCTGTCGTCCTCCTTGCTGTAGCCGAACTTGAACGGGTTTACATTCCTGATTCCGTTGAAATATTCCCATTCGCCCCATTCACCCCATACTGTATAGCTCACTCTTCCTTCAAACCACACCTTCCCTTTCAATGACTCTATAAATGAAGGATGGTATTCTGCCTGCAGGTCAAATCCTGCCCTGTTGTTGTTGAAGAAACCTGCAGTTCCTGTAACAAAAACATTGTAAGGCAACCTCACTGTCTGCGAAACGGTAAGGAACCCCGGACGCACATCATCATATTTATATCCGTAATCATTTACAACGGGAACGATTATCTGGGCATTTATCTTGCCGCCTTTCCACAACGAAACCTGCAATGTAGGATTCATGTTCAACCTCACCTGATAAGGCCTCGACAACCTGCTGTTCCTGAAATTGAATTCCGGATATACGAGCAAATCAACTTTATACAAAGAACTGTTGTACCTTTTGGCTCCCTTTACCAACTCCCAGCTCTCCCCCAAATCATAACTCACTTTCCAGTCATTTCTGGAAACTTCCGCGCCGGCCTTGGCTGTACACAACAGAGATACCATAGGCACATTATTATTCAGCACAACAAGCCTGCATCTTTTTCCATTTTCAGGCATACCATGTTTCTGAATCTCATCCAACGCCACCCCTATTCCTACTCCCGACAATCTGTAAGCAGAGTTCTCCACAACATAAACCCTCTCACTGCCGTCCTCTGCCCAACTTACGTTCTCAAAGCCCAGTCCGATGAGCGAATCAACTGTATCATTGCCGCTCTGAGCAACCGCCAAAAGCGGCCACACAGACACCAAAAGCATCAAAAATATGCTCCTGAAGGCCCTCTGAGCGCGTTTTTTACCCATCAAACGATACTATTTCACATTAAAATCAGCCGCTAAGGTATACATTTTTTACAATGTAGCCAAAAAAATATGTAATTTTTATAGCCAAACATATGAACATATATCGCACGCCATAACGCTACCCTTCCTACAGTAATACAGAAGGGGGATTCCGCTGCCGAAATCCCCCATAAAATCCATATTGTCCTACAATATTTAATCTTTACAGCAGATTGGCCTTATCTGTGAGAAAAAGTCATTGCCTTTATCATCAACAAGGATAAATGCAGGGAAGTTCTCAACCTCTATTTTCCAGATTGCCTCCATACCCAACTCAGGATACTCAACGCACTCAACACTCTTTATGTTCTCCTTGGCAAGGATAGCCGCAGGGCCACCGATACTTCCAAGATAGAAACCGCCGTGCTTGTGACATGCGTCAGTTACCTGCTGGCTTCTGTTACCCTTCGCAATCATGATCATGCTGCCGCCGTTCTCCTGGAACAGGTCAACATAACTGTCCATACGTCCCGCTGTAGTAGGACCGAACGATCCGCTGGCCATTCCTTTAGGAGTTTTTGCAGGACCTGCATAATAAATAGGGTGGTTCTTGATATACTCAGGAAGTCCCTCTCCCCTGTCAATTCTCTCTTTAAGTTTGGCGTGTGCAATATCCCTGCCCACAATGATCGTACCGTTCAAAAGAAGGAATGTAGATACAGGATACTGGCTCAACTGCTCAAGAATCTCTTTCATAGGGCGGTTAAGGTCTACTTTTACACCTTTTGCCAAAGCCGAACCTGAAAGATACTGCTCAGGAATCAATCTTGCTGGATTTGCATCCAAAGTCTCAAGCCAGATACCGTCCTTGTTGATCTTTGCCTTAACGTTTCTGTCTGCGCTGCAGCTTACACCCATACCTACAGGACAAGAAGCGCCGTGGCGTGGAAGACGGATAACCCTGATGTCGTGGGCAAAATATTTTCCGCCGAACTGGGCACCTATACCAAGGTTGTGCGCAGCCTTGAGAAGGCGTTTCTCCATCTCAACATCCCTGAATGCAAAACCCTCCTCGCTTGCAGCTGTTGGAAGAGAATCATAATATTTTGTAGAAGCAAGTTTGACAGTCTTGAGGTTAAGCTCGGCAGAAGTACCTCCAATTACAAATGCAATATGGTAAGGAGGACACGCAGCTGTACCCAAAGTCTTCATCTTCTCAACCAAGTAAGGCTCAAGTTTCTCCGGAGTGATAAGAGCCTTTGTCTCCTGGAAAAGATATGTCTTGTTTGCAGATCCGCCACCTTTGGCAACAAAGAGGAATTTGTACTCGTTACCGTCAGTTGCAAAAATGTCAATCTGGGCAGGGAGGTTACAGCCTGTATTCTTCTCATTGTACATATCCAAAGGAACATTCTGTGAATATCTCAAGTTGTCATTGGTATATGTATCAAACACACCGTGAGAAAGTGCCTCCTCATCGCCGCCGCCTGTAAATACAAACTGGCCTTTCTTTGCAACGATTGTAGCAGTACCTGTATCCTGGCAGAAAGGCAACTGGCCTTTTGCAGAAACATCTGCATTCATAAGCATCTGGATTGCAACAGCCTTGTCGTTGTCGCTGCTCTCAGGATCCGAAAGGATTTTTGCAACCATCTCATTGTGCTCGGGACGCAACATGAAAGAAACATCATGCATAGCCTGTCTTGCAAGAAGTCTCAATCCCTCAGGATCAACTTTAAGGAACTCCTTGTCTCCAAATTTCTCTACAGAAACATAATCTTTTGTAAGAAGATGATACTCGGTAGTATCTTTCCCCATAGGGAACATCTCTTTATAAACAAATTCCATAATATATATAAGTGTATTTATTGTTTTGTATTCTCCATCAAATAACTTCTCATAAACTCGTTCAGGTCTCCGTCAAGGACTGCCGCCGTATCCGAGGTCTCACAACCTGTCCTCAAATCCTTCACCATCTTGTAAGGGTGCAACACATAACTACGTATCTGAGAGCCCCACTCAATTCTCTTCTTCTGCCCCTCAAGTTCAGCCTGTTTTGCCCTCTTCTTGGCAAGCTCTATCTCATAAAGGTGCGATTTGAGGATCCTCAATGCATTCTGGCGGTTGTCCAGCTGCGAGCGGGTCTCGGTATTCTCAACCACAATACCGCTCGGGATATGCCTTACCCTCACTCCGGTCTCCACCTTATTCACATTCTGTCCTCCGGCACCGCTTGAGCGGAAAGTATCCCACTCCAGATCTGAAGGGTTTATCACAATCTCAATGGAATCGTCAACCAGCGGGTAAACGAAAACTGACGAGAATGTGGTCTGCCTCTTGCCCTGAGCATTGAAAGGAGAAATCCTCACCATCCTGTGCACACCGTTCTCTGATTTCAGGTAACCGTATGCAAAATCCCCCTCAAACTCAATTGTAGCCGACTTTATACCGGCCTCATCACCCTCCAGCACATCATAAACGGTAACCTTATAGCCATTCCTCTCGCCCCATCTTGTATACATTCTCAGCAGCATGCTGCTCCAGTCGTTGCTCTCGGTTCCACCTGCACCAGAGTTTATCTTCAAAAGGGCTCCAAGATTGTCTCCCTCCTCACCCAACATGCTCTTGAGCTCCAGCTCTCCCAGCATATCCTCAATCTTGCCGTTCTCAACCCCAATCTCCTCCTCAGAAGCACCCATTTCCCTCAACAGCTCAACCTCCTCAAGTGCCTGGGCCACCGCATCAAGTGAATTTACCCAATATTTTACTCCCGACAACTTCTTGAGGAATGCCTCCGCCTCCTTTGGATCATCCCAAAATCCCTCCGAAGTGCTTATCTTCTCTTTCTCCTGGACATCAGCCTTTTTACCGGCATAGTCAAAGAGACCTCCTTAGCGCATCCAGGCGCTCATTAAAACTGCTCATCTGAAAAAATAAATTATATAAATACAAAGGTAATAAAAAACTACCCCAATTTCTTCATTATCTCCATAATTTGCCCATAGTCGTATCCGCGTCCCAGAGCAAACCTCATCAATTTGTTTTTTCTCCCCTGCAAACTCTCACTCTCCCTGTACCCTTTCCACTTCCTCATGAGCACCTCTTCCAGAGCATCAAGCCCGAACAGGCCCGAATTCTCATCAAGGGCCCTTTTTATCACCTGCTGCTCCACCCCAAGCATCCTCAGGTTATACCCTATCTTTGCCGGACCCCATTTTGCAAACCTCGCCTTGTCCCTCACATATGCACCGGCAAAACGTTCATCATCCACAAACCTCTCCTTAACAAGAGCCTCAACCGCCCCGTCAATCTCCTGCGGGAGAAAACCGGGCTTCCCCTCCCTTTTCTCGCGCATATCCCACATCAAAAGCTTCTTCCTTACCTGCCCGGTAGAATACTCGCACCTGCAGCACTGCATCTGCAGCCTCTCCAAAGCCTGTCCAATTGTCATACCGGATCAGAAATAATGTCCGAGGCTCACATAAGCCCCAAACCTGTGTTCATAATCAGACCAATGGACATTAACTGAAACCGGCCCTACAGGTGTATTGAGTGAATACTTTACACCAGCACCCCATATACCCCTTCCATGCTCAGAAAACACCTTGTCCAGAGAGCCGGCATCCCTCATATAGTTTACCATACCATATATATAGTGGTTGCTGCCCAGCCTCTGCCTCAAATCAACCCTTCCAATCATAACTGAGTTGTAAGCAGGATTGGCATAGTTGATGCCAATGAACGGAAGCTGCTGCCTGAAATATCTCCCCGGCTCGGATCCTCCAATATAATTGAGGAAAGGAATCTCGGTACAGTTGCCCATTATTACCCTTCCATAAAAATGGGGAATTATGGCAAAACTTTCCCCTACTCCCAAAGCACCCTGCACCATAAGCCTTACAGAACCGAAATTCTCAAAACCGTCCTTGAAGTTGGTGTGCCATACGGTACCGTCAACCTCAAAGAACATGCCGTCTGTAGCAAAATAGCTGTTGTCCCTGGTATCCATCACCCCCTTGAAGTAGTAACTCTCATAACTCCCGTCCTCAAGGGCATACTCCTGATAATTGTCGGGAATATTATGTTTGAGGTACCTGCTGAAATCATAATGCTCATAGCGGGCACCCAACATGAAGTTGAAGTTCCTCAAATAGATATTGGAAAGGTTGATCTCTCCCAGCTGGTACACGAAAGAGAGGTTGTTCTGGTTCTCGGTAGACTTGTAGATATTCATATCCATGCTTCCGGTCCTGTATTTGAACTCAATCTTTGGGAAATCCTTGGAAGTATATGAATAATCAAACTCGCCGTACGGATTGTAGCTCAACCTGCCGGTAAAGCCAAGTTTTGACCCCAGAAGCCCATACTCATTCACACCCAGGTGCAGCAGGATACCTGCCGCCTCCTCCGAATCATATCTGGCACCCAGCGCCAGAACATTTGTAGGGCCGTCCACAATATTCACAATCAGCTTCTCATCCTGGGTACCCTTATTCTGTATATTGTAGGTTACAGAAGAAAAGGCCCTCGTACCCATAAGTATGGAAATACCCCTGTTTATATCTGCACCGGTAAGTTTCACATCAGGCTTTAATCCCGACAACCTCCTGAGCCAGTGCCTGTTTTTCTCCGGCACACCGTTCATCTCAACACTCCTGAAACAGAAAGTATCCCTCACCACATCAGTTGCCTTCCTTACCGTTTGCGGAGTATCTGCCAACGCAAGGGTATTAAGTTTGTTAGCAAGATCCTGCAACTCGGCATATTTCTCCTTTGCAGCAGCATAACCGTTTTTTGTAAGCTGCGCTATTGCCGGCTTGTTGAAACTGTAGGTACTGTACTTGGAAACATCCGGCTTTATGAGGATATCCACCTCCTTGAGGTTCCTCTGGTACGATTCATTACCCATAAGGGCAATCATCTGGGCAAACACCTGCGGCATCGACTTCAAATTCTCAGGACCGGGATAATCATTCTTTATATCCACACCTATTATAATGTCAGCCCCCATACTTTTGGCCACATCCACAGGAAAATTGTTTATGATTCCGCCATCCACAAGCACCTTGCCGTCTATCTCAACTGGGGCAAACACACCTGGTATGGCCATAGTTGCACGCATGCACAGCGGAAGCTCACCCTTGTCGAGCACTACCTGCTTGCCGGTAGAGAGATCTGCCGCAACACAGGCAAACGGTATGGGAAGATTGGAAAAATCCATACTCTCCTGATACCCCATTGATATTCCCGTAAGGAGGTTAAGGACGTTCTGTCCGCTGATGAGCCCCGCCGGAAGCCTTGAAACGGGCGAGTCCTTTACATCGGGATTTACACTATAAAACGGAATCTTGAGTATATACTTGGAATCCAGCACTTTTTCTGTGAATGACTCATCTCTCCTGGAATAGGAGTTGTCGCTCAAAAGATATTTCCAGTCACACCCTGCCACAATGGAATCCATCTCTGCCGCATTGTAGCCCATGGCATACATGCCGCCTACAAGACCTCCTATACTCGTGCCCACAACCATATCCACAGGCATGTTCACCTCCTCAAGTACCTTTATGGCACCAATATGGGCCGCCCCTTTTGCCCCTCCGCCACACAGCACAAGGGCCACCTTAGGGCGTTTTGCTCCCGACAAATCCACCCCTGCCGCAAAAAGATTTGCAGCACACACCATCAACACAAAAACAGCTGTAAACAATCTTTTCATACTCTCATTCCTATCTTTCTTCAAGACCTACCTGAAGGTCTCTTATTTCTTTCCCGCAAGCATACCGCAAGCCGCATAAATATCCTCTCCACGGCTGGCACGCAAGGTTGTCATAAGACCTGCACCATTGAGTCTCTCCTTGAAACTCTCTATGACAGGCATAGGTGACGGCATAAGAGGAGAATCAGGAATGGCGTGAAACCTTATGAGGTTCATCCTGCACTCCAGTCCTCTCATCATCCTTACCAGGGCATCCGCATGCCTTTTGGTATCATTCACCCTGTCAAACATGATATACTCAAAGCTCACCCTGCGCTGCCCTGTAAAATCATACTCCTTAATAAGTTCAAGTGTATCCTCCAACGGGAAACCCTTCTCCACAGGCATCAGTTCAACCCTTTCCCCAGGGAACGGATTATGCAAACTTATTGCCAAATGGCACTTTGTAAGATCAAGGAATGCCTTGAGGGGATTCACCGCCCTGTAGACACCCCTGCTCTTCTCATCCTGCCTGTAATCGGGAACCTCAATAAGCTGAGGAGACATTGTCACACCTATACTGCTCAATGTAATCCTTTTTGGACTCCATGCAAACCCCCACTCTGCAGTAAGGATCTCTATCACCTTAAGGACATTCGCAAGATTGTCCAACGGCTCACCCATACCCATAAATACAGCATTGGTAAGCTGCTCCGCCTCATCTATCCCCATAAACTGGGAAATTATCTCATTCACCCGGAGATTGCCGCTGAAACCCTGCCTGCCTGTCATGCAGAACTTGCACCCCATCTTGCACCCCGCCTGAGAAGAAACACAAATCGTGGCTCTTGGTTCATCGGGAATCATGACTGCCTCAATGCTTGTACCTGTATGGCAAGGGAAAAGGTATTTCTTTGTCCCGTCTACAGATGCCTGCAGCTGGGTATAATCTATCCTGCCAACCTCACACTCTGCAGAAAGGAGTTCCCTGGCCGCCTTGGAGAGGTTTGTCATCTGGTCTATTGATGTTACCCTCTTCTTGTATAGCCAGTCAGCTATCTGTTTTCCGGTAAACGCCGGCAACTTGTACTCTACGGCAAGCTGCTTCAATTCCTGCAGCGACATGCCCAATAAAATTTTCTTCATACGTTGGCAAAGTTACGATTTTTTGAGTATTTTTGTTGGGATAATAACTAACAATTTAATTCTGAAAGAACATGGCTAAAGAAAGTGTAGAAACTCCAAATGCAGCTGAAGTAAATGCAGCCAAACTGAAAGCATTGCAGGCTACTTTGGACAAGATTGAGAAGGATTTTGGAAAGGGGACAATAATGAAGCTGGGGGATCAGCCAAAATGGGATGTATCTGTTGTGCCAAGCGGTTCCATAGCATTGGATTGCGCCCTTGGTATTGGAGGATATCCAAAAGGAAGAGTTATTGAGATTTACGGACCTGAGAGCAGTGGTAAGACCACACTTGCAATACACGCAATTGCGGAGGCACAGAAGACAGGCGGCATTGCAGCCATCATTGATGCAGAGCACGCGTTCGACCGCACATACGCAAAGAAACTTGGCGTGAATGTAGACACTTTGCTCATCTCACAGCCGGACAACGGCGAGCAGGCCCTTGAAATTGCAGACAGCCTTATCCGCTCGGGAGCAATTGACATCATAGTAATTGACTCAGTAGCAGCCCTTACCCCTAAAGCAGAGATTGAGGGTGAGATGGGTGATGCCAAAATGGGATTGCAGGCAAGGCTTATGAGCCAGGCACTCAGAAAACTTACTGCCAACATAAGCAAGACCAACACCTGCTGTATTTTCATCAACCAGTTGCGTGAGAAGATTGGTGTGATGTTCGGCAACCCTGAGACAACCACCGGAGGTAACGCCCTCAAATTCTATGCATCAGTAAGATTGGATGTAAGAAGAACCACACAGCTGAAAGATGGTGAGGATGCAACCGGTAACCGCACCCGCGTAAAGGTTGTAAAGAACAAGATGGCACCTCCTTTCAAAAAGGCTGAGTTTGACATCCTTTATGGAGAGGGTATCTCAAAAGTTGGCGAGATCCTCGACCTTGGCGTTGAATTTGACATCATAAAGAAGAGCGGCAGCTGGTTCAGCTACGGCGATAGCAAGATTGGCCAGGGACGCGAGTCTGTAAGACAGCTTCTTCTCGACAACCCTGAATTCGCAGAGGAAGTTGAGGCAAAAGTTCGCGAAGCATTGGCAAATGCCGGCGAGCAGGACTAGAAACATCATAACAAACACTTTACAAAGGGAGATCCGTCCGGATCTCCCTTACTTTTTCCCATAACCTTCCTTTTTTATACACCTTCCCTGCGTGAATCAAGTACCTTCGTTCATGCCCGTCTGAGGCTGCTCGGATGAAAAAATCATCTTGACGGCGAACTCCTCCTTTTAGCCATCCTCCGGATGTCTAACGTCGTCAAACACGCGCCGTCACGGGACGATGATTTTTTCACCCTC
>JAFOER010000118.1 GCA_017380095.1 Bacteroidales bacterium | reverse complement strand
GACGTGCAGAACCGCGATGATATCCCGCAGCAGGCGGCGGCGCTTGTGCGCAGCGCGATGAAAACAGAAGCATAAGGCAGGACGGGCCGCGAACAGATGGGATGATATTCAGCATAATGGGCCAGAATCTCAACCATCCTTTCGAGATATCTTGATTTTCCGATGATTTCAAGCCTTCCCCTGTGAGGGGAAGGCGGTGCGGCGCAGCCGTAACGGATGAGGTGAATTGGCCGCGCTGCATGGGGCAACAGTTGGAAGCCGCTTTCCTAAAGGGAGGCGGCCTTGTTTTATGGCTGTGTGCATGCTATACTGAGTGGGACAAAAGATGCAGGCGGGCACAAATCTGCCCGGGCTTGGAGGGGAACGACGTGGATACGTCTATGCTGGATACGCTGGCGCTGATTGCGCCCGACCTGATGCAGGAAATGGAATTGCGCGCGCTGGTGCTGGAGCGCGTGGCGGCGCTGGGCCCGGTGGGCAGGCGCGCGCTGGCGGCGAGGCTGCATCTTGCCGAGCGCGAGGTGCGCTCAGCGGCAGATGCGCTCAAGGACGCGGATTGCCTGATTCAGAGTGCTTCCGGCATGGAGCTGACGGAGCATGGGCAGGACCTTGTGGAAGCGGCGCGCGTGATCAGCCGCGGGCGCAGGTCGCTATCGTCCATGGAGCTGGCGCTCTCGCGCAAGCTGAACGCGGAGCGCGTGTGCGTGGTCAAGGGCGATGCGGACAGGGACGAGAGCGTCATCGGTGAAATGGGCCGCGCGGCGGCGAGGCAGATCCGCTTCCTTTTGCAGGATGCGCAGGTGCTGGCGGTGTCCGGCGGGCGCACGGTGGCTGCGGCTGCCAAGGCGCTGCAGCTGGCTGCGCCGATGGATGTGACCGTGGTGCCGGCCAGCGGCGGCATGGGCGGCGGCGTGCGCACGCAGGCCAACACGCTGGCAGAGGAATTCGGTGCGCGGCTGGGCGGCGGCTACAGGCTTCTTCATCTGCCGGACGGCTTGTCCCCTGCGGCGGCGGCGGAGCTTTCCGCATTGCCGCAGGTGCGCGAAGCGCTGGAATTGCTGGCCAATGCGGATGTGCTGCTCTACGGCGCTGGCTGTGCGCAGGAGCTTTCCTTGCGGCGGGGCATGAACCCCGTGCAGCGCGAGCAGCTTAAGCAGCGGGGCGCTGTGGGCGAAGCGCTGGGCTTTTACTTCAACGCCGACGGACAGGTGGTGGGCGGCGCGTCCCCGGCGCTGGCGGCTTACCGCATCGGGCGCGATAACCGGGCGGCTATGCTCTGCGGCGGGCGCAGCAAGGCGGCGGCCATTATGGCCGTCTGCGCGCATCATCCGCACCGGCTGCTGGTGACCGATGAAGGCGCAGCGCAGGAAATTCTTGATCTTTTGCGCGTAAAGAAGGACAACCAGACATATACCCTGAACCTTCTTGATACTCCAGGCCACGTGGATTTCTCATATGAGGTATCACGTGCAATTGCTTCTTGTGAGGGTGCGCTGCTTATTGTAGATGCGACACAGGGCATTCAGGCCCAGACAATATCAAACCTCTATCTTGCTCTGAACAATGACCTTGAAATAATCCCTATCATCAACAAGATTGATATGGATGCAGCAATGGTAGATGTGGTGAAGGACCAGATTGTAGATCTTCTGGGATGTGATGAGGAGGATATTCTCCTTGCCAGCGGCCGTACCGGCCAGGGCGTTCCTGAGATTCTTGATGCCATTGTGGAGAGGGTTCCGGCCCCTACGGGTGACCCTGATGCTCCGCTTCAGGCCCTTATCTTTGATTCTGTGTTCAACTCGTTCCGCGGAATCATTGCATACTTCAAGGTTGAGGCCGGTTCCATAAAGAAGGGAGACAAAGTGAAATTCTTCAATACAGGCAAGGAGTACATAGCAGATGAGGTTGGTGTATTGAGAATGAAGATGTGTCCTAAAGATGAGATCAAAACGGGAGATGTAGGTTACATCATAAGCGGTATAAAGAGTGCAGTTGAGGTTAAGGTGGGTGATACCATCACTACAGTTGCAAACCCTTGCGCAGAGGCTATTGCCGGTTTTGAGGAGGTTAAGCCTATGGTGTTTGCCGGTATCTATCCTATTGAGACAGACGAATATGAGGATTTGCGTGCATCTTTGGAGAAGCTCCAGCTGAATGATGCTTCGCTTGTGTTTGATCCTGAGAGCTCATTGGCCCTCGGTTTCGGTTTCCGTTGCGGATTCCTCGGGCTGCTTCATCTTGAGATTGTGCAGGAGAGGCTGTTCAGGGAGTTTGATATGGACTGTATCACAACTGTTCCCAATGTTTCGTACAAGGTCTACACTACCCAGGGAGATGTGCTGGATGTACACAACCCGTCGGGACTCCCTGCCCCTACGCTCATCGATTATATTGAGGAGCCGTACATCAGGGCACAGATCATTTCAAAGAGCGATTTCTTTGGTCCTATCATGAAGCTTTGCCTTGATAAGCGCGGTACCCTTGTGAGCCAGCATTTCCTTACCAGCGACCGTGTTGAGCTTAACTATGACATGCCTCTTTCCGAGATTGTGTTTGATTTCTATGACAAATTGAAATCCATCTCAAAGGGCTATGCTTCATTTGACTACCATATCACCGGCTATCGCGATGCGGATCTTGTGAAACTTGATATACTCCTTAATGGTGAGCAGGTGGATGCACTCAGCAGCCTTATCCACCGCGACCACGCATATGACTTTGGCCGCAAGATGTGCGAGAAACTAAAGGAGCTTATCCCTCGCCAGCAGTTTGATATTGCAATTCAGGCAGCTATTGGAGCAAAGATCATTGCCCGTGAGACTGTAAAGGCGGTGCGTAAGGATGTTACCGCAAAATGTTACGGTGGTGACATTTCCCGTAAGAGAAAGTTGCTTGAGAAACAGAAGAAAGGTAAACGCCGTATGCGCCAGGTAGGAAATGTTGAGGTTCCTCAGAGTGCATTCATGGCAGTTTTGAAACTCGACTAGTTTTCCAGGCCGGGCTTTCATCTCCGGCATAGAATAAAACAACAAAGGCCTGCTCCATCCGGGGCAGGCCTTTGTTATAATGAAGGGAGTGTCAATTACAGTTTTGCAAACTCAATGTCCTTCTCTGCTCTCTTGGCAAGTTTCTCATCTTTCTTTGCAACCTCAAGAAGCTGTTTTGCTGCGGTGTTGTCACCTTTGCGTGCAGCAACGATTGCTTTAAGATATGATTTGCAAGGGCATTTTGCATTTGCAAGAACAGCTGAAGCTTTGTCAAGGTTGCCTGTTACAACATTTACAAGGGCCTCATTGTATGATTTTGTGCCTGCCAATGCTGTTGCAGCACTCTTGTAGTCACCTTTAAGGATAAGCAATGCACCCATATTCTCTTTAGCCTGTGCAAGGTTTCCTGCTTTTGCAAGATACTCTGCAGCTGCATCATAGTTGCCTTCCTGCATGGCTGCAACGGCCATATTGTTGTAATAGATTGCATTTTTGTCGCTCACTTTTGCAAGATAACCTTTTGCCTCATCTGCTTTTTTAGCTTTAAGGCTTAGGGCTGCAAGGTTGTTGTAAGCTCTGCTGCTGTTGTATTTTTTGGCTGCTGCTTTATAAATTTCAGCTTTTGCCTCATTCTTGTCAAACAAGGTTGCACCGTATAGAAGCGCCTCCTCGTCCAGCTGGTCCATATTCTGGTTGATGATCTGTGTCAACTCCTCATCAGTCCAGTTCTTGTACTCAACATTTGCAATGAATCTTGCCCTGCGCAATGCCGGAAGAACCTCGTCTGCCAATGTTTTGAACACTGCGCTCATGTTCTTGATCTCACGCTCCCTTACTGTAGGGTCCGAGTACATTGAAAGCACGCGTAGGATAAGGTCCTTGTCCGGAATGTCAGATGCCTGTACAAGCTCCTGGAAACCTTCCCAGTCCTCAGAAATCTGTGATACGTTAAGAGGAATGTTCTTCACTTTTGCTTTCTTTGAAATGGTCTTTACAAATGCAGTCTCTGCAGATTTTGCCCTTTTCTCAGAAAGCCTGTTGTTGAGGTTCATGCTTCCGTCTGGTGAAGCGTAAGCGATGATGTCGTTGGAAACGATAGTCTTGCGCTCGTTCTCCTGAGCCTCTTTAAGGAACTGCTCAAACTCCTTCATCTGTGCGCTCTTGAGCTCTTTGCTCCTTACGTTTGACTGGTTGATTGTGTAAAGTATCTGGGACTCTTTCTGCTCGCGGATAACTTTCTGGTAATCGTCATCCTCAAATGCAGGTACACCCTCGGTCTTTACAAGCATGTAAGTTGTGTTTGTTCCGTCAAGCACTTTGTATGCTACAGGGAACTTGAACTGCTTGCTTCTGTCAGAATTGTAGACTACTGCCCTGAGTTCCATAGTTGCCTTTTCCATTCCGGGCTTGTAGTCGAAAGAAACTTTTCTTGAAATCTCACCTCCTTTCTTGTATGAAATCACATTGTAGTTGTCCATGATCTTGTCACCCTGAAGTGTAAGAACCTGGCCTACAACCTCGCCACCGTCGTAAACGATAACAGGGGTAACGTTCATGATTGCCTCGCTGAGGAAGAATTCAGCAGGGAATTTAAGTGTATAGGTAGGTGTGATTTTTCCTCCAATCACTTCAAGTACCTGGGAGTCGCTACCGGTACCGCTCTCGCAAACTGCAGATGCCTGCACCTGGTCTGCAAGTTTGGCCATTTTTGATGGATTGCTGCAGGCTGCCAGCAAAAGGCAAGCACATGCAAATAGAATGCTTTTTCTCATCTTTTGTTATTTTAAATTGTTAATTCTGAATTTTCTGGTGTCATTATGCAAATATAACTATTCCCAGTCAAATCTGGAATTTATATAATCCAAATCCTCCTGAGTATCCACAGCGTGGGTTTCGTACCCGGTTTCGGCAACCCTTATCTTCAGGCCGTTCTCTATCCATCTCAGCTGCTCAAGCTTTTCTGTAAGCTCAAGGAAACTTTGAGGCATTGCACAGATCTTTTCCAGAGTCTTCACTTTGTAGCCATAAAGCCCGATATGGCGGAAGAACGGGGTTTTCTGTACATATTCATCGGTTACCTCCACATCCCTGCTGAACGGGATGGCGGTACGGCTGAAATATATGGCATCGCTGTTCTTGTCAACAATTACTTTGGGGCTGTTGCTGTTGAGGAGTTCTTCCTTGTCCTTTACCCTCTTTACAAGTGTTGCAAGTTCAACTGAAGGGTCATTGAAACACTCGCCAAGCTGCAGCAGCTGCTCCGGCCTTATGTATGGTTCGTCACCCTGTACGTTTATTACCGCATCAAAAACCTCGCCACTCTCCCTGCAGTAGTTCTTGAGAGCCTCAAAACATCTGTCTGTTCCGCTGTTGTGGGATGTGGAGGTCATTACTGCCCTCCCTCCAAACTCCTTTACCGCGTTGTATATCCTTTCGTCATCAGTTGCAACACAGGCGTTGGGAAATGCTTTTACTGTTTGCTCGTAAACCCTCTGTATCATGGGTTTTCCGTGAACAAGGGCAAGCGGCTTGCCCGGGAAACGGGATGAGCCGTATCTGGCAGGAATAAGTGCTAAAATTTTCATAATCTCTTGTTGTTGGCCCCCATTGGGGCAATTTTGAACAAAAGTAGTTAAAATTGGCTTTTATGCAGTAGAAAATTTTTAACTTTGCCAATTATGGAATTACAGAATTTAAAGCAGAGGTTTGATATCATTGGCAATGATCCGGCCCTTATGAGGGCATTGGAGGTTGCCGTACAGGTAGCCAATACAGATCTTTCTGTACTGGTTACAGGTGAGAGCGGTGTGGGAAAAGAGGTGATTCCCCAGATAATACATCAGAACAGCGCCCGCAAGCACGGGACATATATAGCGGTAAACTGCGGTGCCATTCCGGAGGGTACCATAGATTCAGAGCTCTTCGGACACGAGAAAGGCTCCTTTACAGGTGCATACGATACCCGCAAGGGATATTTTGAGACAGCCAACGGAGGAACCATCTTCCTCGACGAGGTTGCGGAACTTCCCCTTACCACCCAGGTGAGGCTTCTGAGGGTGCTCCAGACAGGCGAGTTCCTTAAGGTTGGTTCTTCAAAGGTACAGAAGACGAATGTGAGGGTTGTAGCTGCAACCAACAAGAATCTTCCCCATGCCATAAAGAACGGCAAGTTCAGGGAGGATCTTTACTACAGGTTGAATACTGTTCCAATCGTCCTTCCGGCACTAAGGGAGAGGGTTGCGGACATCAATCTCCTGTTTACAAAGTTTGCAGTGGACTTTGCGCAGAAGTACAAGATGCCTCCTGTAAAATTGTCTCCGGCAGCTCAGGCCATGCTCTCGCAGTACAGGTGGCCGGGCAATGTAAGGCAGCTTAAAAGTGTTGCTGAGCAGATGTCGGTACTGGAGGAGGAGAGGCTCATACAGCCTGCAATATTGCAGAAGTATCTCCCTGTAGACGGTCCTGATTCACTCCCTGTAGTGGGAGGCGAGCAGTACCAGGAGATGTTCAGCGAAAGGGAGAAAATATATATGGCCATGCTGCAGCAGCTGCAGATGGAGGTGCAGAGCCTGAGGAATGACGTTGAAAGGTTGTCGGGAGGAGTATTGGGCAAACCGCTGCAGGAGGAGATGCCTGCATTGCCTGCGGTGATACCTGTAGTGCAGCCGTCGATTGGTGAGGCGGTTCATGCAGAGGAGATTTCT
>JAFOER010000117.1 GCA_017380095.1 Bacteroidales bacterium | reverse complement strand
GTGGTATCCCATTCCGCGCCGGAAAAGATACCTTTTTCTGCCCGGAACCGCCCCGGAGCACCTTCCGCGCAGGATTTGGGGTGTTTTCCTGCTCAGTGGGAGGGTGGGTATTTGGAGGGTATGGAGTTTTTTGTTAAATTTGCTAGATAACGCAATTTTTTGGTTTATGAAAGGTATTGTTTTGGCGGGTGGTTCGGGTACGAGGCTGTATCCCATTACCAAGGGGGTGAGCAAGCAGCTTCTCCCGGTGTTTGACAAGCCAATGATATATTATCCCATCTCGGTGCTTATGCAGGCCGGCATAAGGGACATCCTCATTATTTCCACTCCTCATGATCTTCCGGGGTTCCAGCGTCTTTTGGGTGATGGCAGTGATTATGGGGTGAATTTTACATATGCGGAGCAGCCGTCGCCGGATGGCCTTGCACAGGCATTCATCATAGGGGAAGAGTTTATTGGAAATGACAGTGTATGCCTTGTGTTGGGTGACAATATTTTTCACGGTAGCTATTTTACCCCAATGTTGAGGGAGGCGGTGCGTGCTGCCCAGGAGGATGCCAAGGCAACTGTGTTTGGGTACTGGGTGAGCGATCCGCAGCGTTATGGAGTTGCTGAGTTTGACAAGGAGGGCAACTGCCTGAGCATTGAGGAGAAGCCTGCGGAACCTAAGAGCAATTATGCGGTGGTGGGGCTTTATTTTTATCCTAACAGGGTGGTTGAGGTTGCAAAGAACATAAAGCCTTCTGCCCGTGGCGAGCTTGAGATTACTACTGTTAACCAGGAGTTCCTGCAGAAAGGGGAGCTTAAGGTGCAGACTTTGGGCCGTGGTTTTGCGTGGCTGGATACCGGTACACACGATTCCCTGAGCGAGGCATCTACATTCATTGAGGTGATTGAGAAGCGTCAGGGTTTGAAGATTGCCTGCCTGGAGGGTATTGCGTTCCGCAAAGGGTGGATCACTCCGGAGCGTCTCAAGGAGGTGGCGCAGCCAATGATAAAGAACCAGTACGGGCAGTATCTGATGCACCTTGTAGAGGAGCACGAAAAGGGGCTGCTGCAGGAGATAGATTGATATAAGACTTAAAATAACTAAAAAAACTAAACATATATGGCATTTCTAGGAAAACCTAAGGAGCACAAATGGGAGTTTGAGAATATCGGAGGAACTTCCAGAGTTAAAATAAGGAGCGGTGAGGATATTGCGTATCTTCATAAATTGGACAAAAAATTGTGGACTGTCCTCTCTTGTCCGGTTAAGGGGCTGGAGATTGATGAGAAGACCCTCAACTATATAGATGTTGACGGGGACGGCAAGATTAGGGTGAATGATGTAATTGCCACCGCTAAATGGTTGACCGATGCCGTTAATGATGTAAAGATGCTTACCAATGAGGAGGATTTCATTTACATCAGACATTTTGACACTTCAAATCCGGTTGGTTACAAGCTGCACAATTCTGCAAAGCAGATTCTGGATAATCTTGGCAAGAAGGAGCCTTCAGTTTCAATTGCTGAGCTTTCAGATATGGCAAAGGTTTTTGCCCAGACCAGATTCAACGGTGATGGTGTTATTACCGAGAGAAGTTCTGATGAGGATGCAGACAAGAATGCCATTAGTGCTGCTGTTGCGGTTATGGACGGTGTTGCAGACCGCAGTGGCGTTATGGGTGTGAATGCAGATGTTATTGAGAAGTTCTATGCTTCCCTTGCCGCTTATGATGCATGGCGTAAGGCAGAGGTACAGCCTCCGTTCGGGGCAGATACAGATGCAGTGATTGCCGCTTACAATGCATTGGATGCCAAGGTGAAGGATTTCTTCATGCGAAGCAAACTGGCAGCATATTCCCCTGCAAGCACTGAGAAACTTGATGTGCAGACAGCCCAGATTGAGGCAATAAGTGCCGGCAATTTGTCGGAGAAGGAGGCGGAGATTGCCCAGTACCCTATTGCCCGCGTAACCGGAAAACCGGAGATTGACCTTTCGCAGCCGGTGAACCCTGTGTGGGCAGCACAGTTCAACACAGTTGTAAAGGTTGCTCTTCCCGATAATATAACCCTTACTGAGGCAGATTGGGCAGCAGTAGGTGCCAAGTTTGCCCCATATACCGCATGGAAAAACTCCAAGGCAGGTACAGAGGTGGAGGTTTTGGGATATGACGAGATTAAGGAGCTCCTTGAGGAGAACCGTAAGGATGCCCTTCTTGAGCTTGTTGCCAAGGATGCCGCTTTGGCTGAGGAGGCAAACAACATTGATATGGTTGTGAAGTTCCTTTACATTTACAGGGATTTTTACAGATTGCTCAGAAACTTCATCACATTTGATGATTTCTATACAAAAGACAAGAAAGTTTCTGCAATTTTCCAGAACGGAAGGCTTATCATAGACCAGCGTGAGTGCCGTTTCTGTATGACTGTACAGGATATGGCCAAACATAATGCCGGTGCTGCTGCCAGCGGTATGTATCTCCTTTACTGCGACTGTACTTCAAAGACAAGCGCTGCCAAGCTGCAGATTGTGGCTGCCGTTACCGTTGGTGAGATAAGGAACCTTACTGTAGGAAAGAATGCAATCTACTATGACAACAAAGGTGTTGAGTGGGATGCTGTTGTAACCAAGATCATTGACAACCCTATAAGTGTACAGCAGGCGTTCTGGAGCCCTTACCGCCGTATGGCTACCGCTGTGGAGAACCTTATAAACAAGAGTGCCGCAGAGAAGGATGCCAAGATTATGGCCAATGCAACCGCCAAGATAAATGCAGCTCCAGCTTCGCTACCTGCAGCTCCGGCTGAGGGTGCAGACGGTACCAAGCCTGCAGTTGCCCCTCCATTTGACATTGCAAAATTTGCCGGTATCTTTGCTGCAATAGGTATGGCTTTAGGTATGATAGGTTCTGCACTTGTCTCTTTGTTCGACGGTCTTGCAGAGCTTGCATGGTGGGAGCTTATCCTTACATTTGTGGCAATACTGATGGTAATTTCAGGCCCTGCAATGGTTATGGCGTGGATGAAACTCCGCCGCAGGAACATTGCTCCTCTTTTGAATGCAAACGGTTGGGCAATAAATGCCGAGGCCAAGATAAGTATTCCGTTTGGCAATACCCTTACAGATATGGCCAAATTCCCTGCCCTAAAACTTCCTGATCCATACAAGAAAAGAGGCATGAGCGGCTGGAGCAAATTTTTCCTAGTAGTATTGATTCTTGCATTGTTTGCAGGTGTGATTATTGGACTAAAATGGTTTAATTTGATATAAAAAGATTTAATCCCCAAACCGTGCTACCCCCCTGGCCGCAGGGGGAGGGGCCCAAGCTGGCTTGGGAGGGGTTGTTTGGGGATTAAATAAATTTTATTGTTATGAGTAGAGTATTATTGACCGGTGCAACCGGATACATCGGATCCCATGTGGCAGTGGAACTTGTAAATGCGGGATACGATGTCATTGGAGTGGACAACTTCTCCAATTCTACCCCAAAAGTCCTTGACGGTATAGAAAAAATCATCGGGAAGAGGATTGATTTCATGGAGGTGGACTGTACAGATTATAATGCGTTTGAGAAGGTTTTTGAGCAGTATCCCGACATTGAGGCGGCTATCCATTTTGCAGCATACAAGGCTGTGGGTGAGAGCGTTGCCGAGCCGTTGAAGTACTTCAAGAACAATTTGCGTTCATTTGAGAACCTGGTTGAACTTATGGTAACCAAAGGTAAAGGGGCAAATATCGTATTCTCCTCTTCTGCTACCGTATATGGCCAGCCAGCAATGGATGAACTCCCAATTAAGGAGGACCTTCCGTTCCAGCCTGCTTCTTCTCCTTATGCACGTACAAAACAGATTGCAGAGGGTATTCTTGAGGATTGCGTTAGGGCGTACACAAATCTTAACGGAACAATTTTGAGATATTTCAACCCTATTGGCGCCCACCCTTCAGCACATATTGGAGAGTTGCCTAACGGTGTTCCAAACAACCTGGTACCTTTCATCACCCAAACTGCAGCCGGTATCCGTGAGTGCCTGAGCGTATTTGGTAATGACTACAATACTCCCGACGGATCCTGCATCCGCGACTACATTTATGTGGTTGACCTTGCCAAGGCACACGTTAAGGCTGTTGACAAGATGTTGCAGGAGGGGATAAGATGGAATGTGTTCAATTTGGGTACAGGAAAAGGCCTTTCGGTCCTTGAACTTGTAAATGCATTCATCAAGGCTACCGGAGTAAACCTCAATTACAGGATTGCTGATAGGCGTCCTGGTGACGTAGAGCAGTATTGGGCAGACCCTGCCAAGGCAAATGCTGAACTTGGCTGGAGTGCCGATACCCCAATAGAGGAAGTGCTCCTTTCTGCGTGGAAATGGCAGCAGAAGCTGTAATTTTTCTCTTTTTGGAATTTGCTGTTTTTAAAAAAAGAAATTTCTTCACCGAAGAAGTTTCTTTTTTCTTTTTTAGGCATACCCTTTGGCGCGGGTGCTGTACTTTTGCCCCCGAGGTGAGAGGGCAGAACCCGTTCATAGTTAAATTTTGCTTGTATATTCACTTCTTCACTTATCAAATCTTCATACGGTTCTGCCTCCTTGCCTTCATTTGGATGATTATGGTACGGAGAGTAATATATTTGATTGTGGCAGCGGCTGTAATTGCGGGCTGCACCTGCAGGGAGGATATCCGGGCGGATTTGCCGGGGAAGGTGAAGTTTTCCTTTGTGCTGGAGTGTGACGGTTCCACAAAGGCGGTTGAAGGGAGTGTTATATCAGATTTGAATTTATATGTGTTCAATACGGCAGGGGATGTTGTCTCCAGCGGTTTTTTTACAGGAGGCGGGGAGGCTGTCCTGGATATATGGTGCGGGGAGAGCTGTTCCGTATATGTGGTGGCAAATGCAGGGAGGAGGATTATGGTCCGTTCGGTTCAGGAGCTGGAGGGGATGTCACTGGATGTCTCCGGAGGAGGGATGATTTTGTCGGGAAAATTGCCGCCTAAAGTCTTTGTGGATGGGGAGAGGGTTGTCATACCCCTTACGAGGGCATTTTCCAGGATTGTGGTAAAGACCGATTATGCCGGGTTGGACAGCGGTGTTTCAATTGATGTAAAGAAGATTGCTTTGAGGAATGTTCCGCAGAGGGTGCTGCTGTTTGGCAGTAGTGCTTTTGGCGATGCTGCACTGTTTGCTTCCGGAGGTAGTGTGGAGAACCCTTCAGCCGGGGAGCTGGAGCAGGGGGTGGCTTTTTACCAGTATGAAAATATGCAGGGGACACTGCAGCCGGGAAATACGGATCAGACCAGGAAGGTATGGCCGGCAGAAAGCAATTGGGCCAAAGTGTGCAGTTATGTGGAGATGGCGGCAGAGTATGCCTCGGAGTCATTGGCGGGAGAGATCATTTACAGGTTTTATCTGGGTAGTGATATGGTGGCCAATTATGATGTTCAGAGAAATAGGGAATATGTTATAACTGTTTCGTTTAAGGGTAATGGAGGTGCGGATGAGACCAGCTGGAGGGTTGACAACAGCGGTCTGGAGGATATGGTTCCCCCTGAGATCTCTTTTGAGGATAGCGAAGTGCCCATGTATGATCTGGAGGAGAAGGTGCTCCGTTTTTCAAAGTTGGATACCAGGGGAGGAGAGGTTAGTATTGAGAGTTCAGATCCTTCCGTGTTGCGGGTGCTGGAGTGGAATGGTGAGTATGTGAAGGTTAAGGCTCTGGCACCGGGCAAGGCAACTGTGGTGGCAAGTGTAAAAGGGGTTAGTGCCAGTTGCTCAGTTGAGGTGGAGAAGTTGAGGCTTGTGCCCCGTCTGCAATCCGTTACCCTTTTCAACCATTTTTATGAGGATATTCCGTATGACATTTATCCTCCGCACGCTGCGGGGCTGGGTGTAAAGGTCTCTTCTGCTGTAACCTCTCTTGTTGCCGGTTTTGGAGGGGTTGCAAACAGGGTTATACCCCAGTATGGCATTGGAACCGGCTATCCTGTTCAGGAGAAGGTGCGCCTCTCCATAGTGGGGAGGGATGATGTCTCGGCAGAAGTTGCTTTGAATGTTATGCCAATGATTTCCATGCAGCAGGAGGTGATTGTAAATGCCAATATGGGCAACAGCGTTACCCGCAAGCCCCTTGGGCTGGAGACCTCCCCAAGAGCTGATATTGGGTTTGAATGGGTGCCATCTGATGGGGAGACAATTTACG
>JAFOER010000116.1 GCA_017380095.1 Bacteroidales bacterium | reverse complement strand
GGTACAGCTCCTGCGAGGAAGAAAGAGAGGAGAAAATATGCTCCAAACAATGGAAGGAGCCATCTCCATGGGGAGAAGCTTCTGCTTCCGGCAAGGATCCCCGCACACATTAGCATTGTCTGGAAGAGGATAACAATTATTGCAATGGGGAGGAGATAGGATCCGTAACCCCCGTTGTGGTTGTAGATTGCAATGATATTTGTATTGAAGGTTGGGATCTGTGCAACTGTGAGCTGCTGGTTGATGGGGAGATTCCTTACAACATTTTCCCTTAGGGAACTGTTGAGCTCCTGCATGGTTGCAGCTGCCCCTTTCTGTATGGTGAGGTAATACAGGAAAGAGGTGGTTGTTTCATACACAATGAACTGGGATTCAAGCCCCTGTGCAATAAGGGCGGAGAAATTTTCGGGGAGGATGATTATTCCTTTAACCTTGCCGCTTTTCATCATGTTTGTGGCCTGGAGGATATCTGTGCACTCTGCAGCAATCTTTATCTGGGAGGTTGCATCCAGATTCATCAGATACTCACGGCTTGTAGAGGAGCGGGAGTTGTCCATTACGGCTACAGGTACCTCTGTAACAGTATTGGGGTGATAAAGAAGCCCATACAGAATGCCGTAGCCTACGGTGCCTCCAACCATAACGAGAGCAATGCCCCACATTATTGGCAGAGGTTTCCCCTTGTCCTTGAGGATGGCCCTCTTGAGGAGAGGTACAGTGGCAAATGAAACTGCCATGGCAGCCAGCATTGCGGCATAATGTTGCCAGCGGAATGCCAGCGGGGCACTGTTGTAGAGGATTGAGCGGTAGGCTTCTATAAAGTGCCTTACGGGGAATATGCTGCACAGCGCCCCAAATGGAGGATACATGTTCTCCAGCGGGAAAGTGACACCTGAGGCTGTAGCCCCAAGCGCCCCAATCATGGAGGCAATGCTTATTGCAACGGATACTTTTGGAATAATGGAAATTATGGCAACTCCAACAGCCATTGTGGTGAGTATGAACAGTATGGAGCAGATGTTCAGGGCCAGCAGGCTCCCTTGCAGAGGTGTCCCTCCAATGGTAAAAAACACTGCGTTGGCCAATAATGTCTGGGTAATGAAAATGACTGCGTAGGGGAGGAGTTTGCCCGCAAGGGCCTTTACAATGCTCCCTCCGGCACTCTCCAGCCACTCCCGGCCCATATCAGTCCCAATTATATATACTGTAAATGTGAGTATGAATATCTGGAAGAATATGAAAAAGAACGGGTAGGATAGGAATGTCCCGTAATTGAGGGAGGAGTTGTATGTGGATGCAAATATCCCGTTGGTAGGGAGTGCAACCGATTCCATCTGCAGGGGTGTTATTCCCGACAAATTCCCGGTGTCATCTACCAGACCCTTTGATACCTCTCCCAATGCCTTAACAAATGCACTTTCAATCTCCCCACCCACTGCAAGGAGGGTGTTGTGGTAGCAGCAGTTTATTGTAGGAGCATTCCCTTTATAAAGGTTATCTGTAAAATTATGGGGGATCTCCACATATCCGAAAATCTCCATGTTCTGGAGTGCCTCCTTGGCCTGTGCCGGATTGCTGTAGATATGCTTTTTGTTTACCCTTGTAACCGGAGAGGCATCAATGGCGGAGATTATCCTGCTGGAGAATATGGTGTTGTCACAGTCCACTATTCCAACAGGGAGGTTTTCAATTTTGCCGCTCCCAAAAATGGTGGCCATGAAAACCAGTGCGATGAGGGGAATTGCCAAAGCGGCAATCAGATGCCTTTTCATAATTCAACTATTACACTCATTCCTGGACGCAATTTGGCTATGTGCTTGTCATCTCCGGCAGGTTTTGCCTTTATCTTGAATGTCTTGAGGTTGTAGCCGTTGTTCTGGCTGCTCTGCCAGGTGGCGTAGCTGCCCAGCGGGCTGTTGTAATACACCTCAAACTCCATTTTCCTGTGTCCCAGGGCCGGAACTTTCCCTTTGAATTTCTTCCCCGGATGAAAATGGTGGAGCAGGTCTTCACGGATATTGAGGACAACGTGGCTCTCATCCAGCAGCAGGAGATCCATAATGGCTGTCCCGGGCATTACCAGTTCACCTTCAGAGGGATATATTTCAGATATTGTACCCTCTGCAGGGGCTGAAAGGATGGTATCCCTGAGCAGGGCCCCCACTTCGTTTACCCCACCCTGGGCTGCATCTACAAGAGCCCTGGCGGCTTCACGATCCTCCTTGCGGGCCCCTTCAAGTGCCATTTCATACTGGTATCCGGCAGCCTTTTCCGCTGCCTGCGCCGCCTGGGCCAGGGCCCGTGCCTCATCCTTGCGCTGGAGTGTAACCACGCTGTCTTTGTATAGCCGTTCAATCCTCTCGCTGGTTGAGGTGGCGAGGGCGGCCTGGGCCTGTGCTGCCAGATGGGCCTGTTTGAGGCTCTGGAGTATCTGTTCCCTTGCCCCGGAATCCACCTTCCTCCTTTCGTAGGAGGCGGCATCCCTCATTGCAGAGGCACTCTGCATCATGGCCTGTGCCTCCGGGCTGTTTATGAGTGCCAGAGGCTCCCCTTTACGCACATGGGCACCCTCTGTTGTGTAGAATTTCTCTATCCTTCCCAACAGTTTTCCAGATATCTTTATCCGGGTGCATTCTATCTCCCCCTGCAGAATCTGTGGGGAGTCATTGTACAGTACCATCCCGAAAATTGAGATGACTGCCACTATAACCACAATAAGGGTGGTAATTTTGAGCAGAAGCTTATTGTCTGTATTCATTGTGCAATTCTATAAATTTTTCAGTGTTTGAACCCAATGCCAGAAGGTTTGCCAGAGTTGTGCAATATTGCCAATGGGCAAGGTTGAGGGCTGTATTGGCTTTTGTGAGGGCTGTACGTGCCTCTATCACTTCGGTTGAGGTGCAGAAACCCTCTGCAAAACCCCTTTCCCTCTCCCTGAGCAGTTCGCGGGCAAGATCCATTGTGCGCTCCAGGGTCTGTATGTTGCAGGCTGCATCTTCCAGTGCAGAGTGGAGGGCAGTGGCGGCAGTTGTAAGGTCAGATTCTGTCTGGCTTATGGTATAATCAACCTGCTCCTGCTCCAGACGGGTTTTCTTTATCTCCTTTTCCCTGGCAAGACCGTCGAAGAGTGTCCATTGCATTGCAGCTCCTACAGTTGAACGTGGCAACAGGTTCTTGGGTACATTATGCGAGTAGATGTTCCCTCTTGCAAAGAGTGCAATGTCGGGCAGATAGTTGCTTTTGGCAATATTCTCCCTGTTGTGGAGGATGTTGCCCTGGCTATGGAGTATCTTCAACTGCGCATTGTTGCAGAGGATTTCCTGTTGGATGGAATGGATGCAGGGAAGAGAATCCAGTGTGAACCAGTTTCCGCACGGGGTAGTCTCCTGCCCAATTCCAAGTATGGCACTGAGGGCACTGGAGGCAACTTTCCTGTTGTGACGGGCATTCTCGAGTTCCCTTGTGGCTTCATCGTAGGCAACCTGTACAACCAGGAATTCCCCCTTGTTTATGAATCCCTCCTCCTTGAGCTTTCTGGCATCACTCAGCATACGGGTGATGTATTGCATATTGTCTGTCTGCATTGTGAGTACATCATTGCTGAGCTTTAGGGTGTAGTATGCGTTGATCATAGCGGCCATCTGGGCATTGGTTACAAGTGTCTCAAGATGCAGGGCGGTTGTGTGCAGTTCTTTACCTATTTTGCCGGCAAAGATACGTTTGCCTCCTGTGAAAAGGGGCCATAGGGCTGCAGCGTCTAGTGTTGTAACGTTTTGTTTTACAAGTGGTACGGAGAGGGTGATGTTCCCAAGGGCCGCCAGTGACTGCTCCAGTTGCGGCAAAAGTTGCTGCAGAATCTGCTCCAGCCCCGGGAGGGCACCCTCAAGGTTGGCCAGGGCGTCCTGGGCAAGTTCTCCCATATTGGCCTGTGCAGATATGTCATTTGAGAAGTGAAAATATCCTCCGGTGGCGGCTATGGTGGGGTACCAGGCGGCATTGAGCTGCTGCTTCTGCACCTTGGCTATATCTGTTGCCTTTTGCGATATTTTTATTGAGTTGTTGTTTGTGAGCAGTATGTGCATTGCCTCCTCCAGCGGGAGGGGGTACGGCTGCTGTTGCCGGGCGGTAAGGTTTGTGCCCAGGGCCACGATTGTTGCAAGTGTTAAAAACAAATGTTTCATAAGCCTCTTTTGCATATATACAATCAAGAGGCTGTTT
>JAFOER010000002.1 GCA_017380095.1 Bacteroidales bacterium | reverse complement strand
GATCTCTTTGCTAGGTTACGGCTGCATGAGGTTCCCAACCTATGATACAGGCGAGAAAAACGAGCGCGGAAGGAAGATTATGGCAATTGATATGGAGAAATCAAAAGCTCTCATAGACCATGCATACGCTAACGGCATCACCCATTATGACACTGCCTGGAACTACCACAACGGCAAATCTGCGGAGGCTATAGGTACCTTACTCAAAGATTATCCAAGAGAGAGCTTTACACTGTGCAACAAGATGCCTGGCTGGCTCATTACAGGCCCCGAGAAGGCAAAAGAGCTGTTTGAGACTCAGTTGCAGCAGTGCGGCGTAGAGTATTTCGACTACTACCTCTGCCACGCCATCTCTGCACAGGAAGGCTATGACAAACCATACGAGGAATTTGGCGGATACGAGGTATTGGCCAAAGAGAAAGAGGCAGGAAGGATAAAGAGGCTCGGTTTCTCATTCCATGGAAGCAAGGAGCTGTTCACATACATTCTGGACAAACGCCAGTGGGATTTTGTACTGTTGCAGATCAACTACCTCGACTGGGTTGACCAGGAGGCCGAGTTCTTCTACAAGGAGGTTGAGAAACGCGGCATCCCTTGCATGATTATGGAGCCTTTGAAAGGTGGCGAGCTTGCAAGCCTTACACCTGATGCAAACGAAATTCTTGAGGCTGCAGCTCCGGGCAAGTCAATTGCATCGTGGGCTTTCCGCTATGTAGGTTCACTTCCTAATGTCCTTTGCGTATTGAGCGGTATGACAGAGATGGAGCACCTTAAGGACAACCTCAACACATTCGGCAACTTCAAGCCCCTTTCAGAGGAAGAGAAAGCTGCCCTTGAGAAGGCAATTGCAGAGTACAGGAAATATGAGCGCATAGGATGTACAGCCTGCCGCTACTGTATGCCTTGTAAATATGGCGTGGATATCCCTGCAATTTTTGCAGCATACAACAAATGTGTGAACGAAAGTAACATTCCTGATTTGAACGGCCCTAAGGACAGCAAGTTCAACAAAAAGAAACGTGCATTCCTTGCAACATACAACAATATGGTTCCGGAAGGTTCAAGAGCAGACAGATGTATTGAGTGCGGAGCATGCAACTCCGTATGCCCTCAGAAACTTAAAGTATCGGACTTCATCACATCAATCGGCAATCTGGTAAAGGAACTTGAGAAATAGCACCAAATACATACTTGTTGCAGCCATCACTCTATTTACAGCAGTGGTGGCTGTAAAGTTGTGTATACCCGGCAACCCTGCTCCCGACGAAATTGTGGAACAGGAGTGCCCCAAACCGGTACCGCTCAACCATCTCCTTTGCAATTCAATGAGCGACTATCCACACACAAGCAGGTTTGACTCGGCCATTCTCCGTTTCATGCGCTATTGGGGCATCCGCGGAGGCTCCTTTGCACTTATGAGGAACGACAGCCTCCTCTATGCAAAAGGGTACGGCTATGCCAATACAACCGACAGCACCCTGTGTGAGGTAAAGAACATTTTCAGGGTAGCATCCGTCTCAAAACTTCTCACAGCCGTTGCCATAATGCACCTTGAGGAGACAGGACAACTCTCCACACAGGATTTTGTATTTGGCCCGGAAGGTATCCTTTGCGATTCACTTTTTCTTGAAATACGGGACAAAAACATAAAGAAAATTACCGTTGAGCATCTGTTGAGGCACACCTCCGGATTTTCAAATCCCCACGGTGATGCGGCATTCAACATGGAACTGGTTGCCAGATACCTGGGCAAGCCCCTTCCACTCTCAATGGATGATATGGTACTGTATGCCACAAAAATAAGGCTCAGGGCAAAGCCGGGCGGATACTACAACTACTCCAACCTTGGCTATATAATATTGTCAAAAGTAATTGAAAAGGTATCGGG
>JAFOER010000015.1 GCA_017380095.1 Bacteroidales bacterium | reverse complement strand
TGTTTGACGACGTTAGACATCCGGAGGATGGCTAAAAGGAGGAGTTCGCCGTCAAGATGATTTTTTCATCCGAGCAGCCTCAGACGGGCATGAACGAAGGTACTTGGTTCACGCAGGGAATGTGTATAAAAAACGAAGGTAATTAGAACGGATAACCTACGCCGAACTGGAATGCGTAATTCCCTTTTTTGAGCATGCTCTGCGGACCTTTCCAGTCATTTGTGGCAGGATCATAAAGCTTTATACCCATATCAAGACGGAGAAGGACAAATTTGAGGTCGAGTCGAAGACCGGCACCCCAATCGGCAGCAAGATGTTTGTAGAAGTTCTTGAGCTCAAACAGACCTTCCCTTGTCTCATTTATACCGTCATTATGGTTCTTGATATTCCACACGTTTCCTGCATCAATGAAAATTGCCCCTTCAAAGTTCCAGAACAGTGGGAACCTGTATTCAATGTTTGCCTCAAGGCGCATGTCTCCTGTCTGGTTTGGAATTGTAAAGGTTGTATCTACCTGAGCGTATCCCGGGCCAACTGTACGGGCCTGCCATCCTCTCAAGCTGTATGCTCCTCCTGCCCAGAACAGTTTCTCAAAAGGTAGTGAAACCGAGTTGCCGTACCCTACTCCTGCACCTGCCAGGAATCTGGCAGCTATGGAACGGTTCTCCTTCTTGCCCAGTTTCCAGGTGTATACAGTTGAGATTTCTGTCCTGTAGTATTGGGAGTACGGTGAATTCCATATGAGCCTTTCTCCGTTTTCATTCTGTTTCATCGCATGGTTGAACAGACTCAGCATATTTCCCGACAAATCATTTTGCCATCTTACGTAGAAGTAGCTGTGTGCCGGACGTGGCGAAGCGTCTGTGGTGTAATAGATATTTGTTCCCAGTCCCATATCCCAGTGGTCTTTGTAGGAGTTTTTGAGGAAAGGGTCCTTGAGGCTTTCATAGAAGTCCGGTTTTATATTGTTGAGCTTTACTATATTTACCTGCAGTGGGGAAACCTTGAAGAAAAATCTGTCACGGCTGCTCCATACATAGCTGTAGCTGCCGGATATGATGTTCCTTGTGTATTCAGGTCTGTCCTGGTAGTTGTAGGATACTGCAAATTCTGTTCTTGGAATATTTGTGGATTTGAATATCCTGTCGGGAAGAAGAAGGAAGTTTGGTGTGCTGATTGATGTTGCTGCACCGAACTCGGTTGCCCTCTTGCTGTTTCCGATTCCGAACTGGAAATCTCCCATAAGGCTTACATTAAACATTTCGGCTCCTTTCAGCAGATTCTTGTGATAATATGATACTGATGGCGAAATTCCAAAAAGGCCTGATGAATTGATTGAACTCTCAAGTCCAAGTTTGTATCCCTGCAGTTCCGAAGCAGTGAGTTTCATATTGCAGTCAACGGTATTGCTGTCCCTCTGGTCCATCTGTATGTTTACACTGCTGAAAATATTGAGGTTGGATAGTCTGGTATAAGTTTTTGCAACCTCCTCTTCATTGTATATGCTGCCAGGTTTTACATAGTTCATCCTTGCAAGTACACTCTTTCTCAAAATCAGTTGCCTGCGGTATTTGAACTCTATTCCTTTATAGTATATGGAGTCCGTAGGTGTATTGAGATTCATTGCCGGTTCAGCGGTTACCGAGTCTCCTTCAAATCTGTATACCAATGGATTTGCGGGTTTTCTCATAGGTTGCATTGTAACCTTGCCGTAATGGAATATCCTGTGTGGCCTTGCATCCTTGGGCAATTCATTTCTTGTGTAATTCTTTATCTCAACCTTAAGATTGGCCTTGCCGTTGCCGCTTAATGTATCTGCAATGAAGAACAGGTAGTTCTTGGAAAACCCGTAGTATCCCCTGTTCCTCAATTTTTCAGCTATCTGTTCCGATACGTCGTTCAGGTAGTTCTCAGAGAGGAGATTCCCCCTTTTTATCATATTCTGCAGCGAGTCGCTGTAAAAATCCTTTTCCAGGTTGGGGTCTTCTATTATGTATTCAGTGGAGTCTATTGTGTACTGTTTTCCCAGGTTTATGAAGTAACTTACTGTAGTTTTCTTGTTTTTGGTTGCTATTGAGTCCCTTACCTGTGAATTGTAGTATCCCTGGTATTTGAGGTGGTTCTCAATATTGGATACGGAACTTGCAACAAGCCCTTTGTCAAATATTACCGGTGCCTGTCCAATTTTCTTTACAAAGCGGTCCCAACCGTTCTCTTTTCCGTTGCTCCAGTTGTATATGTTAAGGAACGGGTTCCATCCCAACAGGAAATATGTATTGGGGTTCTGCTTCAGGTAAGGTTCTATACTTGCAGCTTCATATCCTTTGGAATTGAGAATCTTTATTTCATTATGGGCAAGCCTGCTCTCTCCCTGTGGAATTACTCTGGTGGTTGAACATCCAGCCAGAATCAGTATCAGGGGCGCAAGCAGATATTTTATGATATTCTTATCCATTTTAACTTTTATATTCTACACAAATTTAATCCATTTTGTTTAAAATTCTTGATTATAATAAGTATATTTGGAATAATCTCATAATCCGCTAAGAATAAAAAGTTTATGCGGAAAGTTCAAGAACGAGGTAATGAGTTGGCAACTGTTCTGATTTCTACATACTTGCGTGATTTGCATTGATGTA
>JAFOER010000115.1 GCA_017380095.1 Bacteroidales bacterium | reverse complement strand
TAGAATTTTGCCTCTTTGGCAGCTTTTTTAGCCCAAACACCTGTCTGAAGGTATGCAGCCTTTGTTTTCAATAAGTTTGCAGGAACCTCAAAGAACTGGGTTGAAGCACCGCCGCCAAGGAACATTACAGCGTAATCTTCAGGGATGTTAAGCAACTCTCTCCAAAGCTGCTCTGTCTCAGCCATGATTCTCTCCCAACCTGGTGTACGGTGGGAAATCTCAAGGATACCTATACCTGTGTTGTCAAAATCTCTGATGGCCTCAATTGCAGACTCAATAGCCTGTTTTGGAAGTACACATGGGCCAGCGTTAAAGTTATATGCTTTCATTTTGTATTGTTTTTATTTTATTTTAAAATGCTAATTGTAAATTCAAAGATATAAAAAAATACTTATGAATTACAATTAAAAGCCTAATTCTCTGTTATAATCTTTAAATTGTCGGAACCGGTGTTCTTCTCGCAGTAGTGGCAATGGAGTTTCAGTACTCCATTTTCGTATTCTGTTGAGAATTTTGTGGTTATAGGTTCGTGGTTGGTGACGCATTTTGGGTTGGCACATTTTACAATGCCGGTTATTTCGTCGGGAACACGGAGAACCTTCTTCTCAACTACCTCAAAGTCCTTTATGATGTTTATTTTGGTGTCCGGTGCTACAAGGGCAACCTTGTTTATCTCGGTCTCCTCAAAGAACATGTCGGCAACCTTTATGATGGCTTTTTTGCCAAGGAGCTTGCTGTCGAGGTTGGTACCGAATGTAATCTGGTTGGCGCAGTCTTTCAGGCCAAGAATGCTTATAACCTTAAAGAGTTGGTTTGCAGGTATGTGGTCTAGTACAGTTCCATTCTTAATGGCACTCACTTTCAATTCTTTTCCACCTTTTTCCATATATGTCAATTTTTTTTTGTCCTTGTTATTATTTGTAACCCAACAGATATGAGATGATGGCCATTCTGGCGTAAACTCCGTTCTCAGCCTGCTTGAAATAGTATGCGTGTTTTGTGTCGTCCACATCCTGTGCAATCTCGGTGATTCTTGGAAGCGGATGGAGGATCTTCATGTTCTCCCTTGCGCCACCCAGCATTGATGCTGTAAGGTTGTATGTGTTCTTCACTTTTTCATACTCCATAGGGTCTGTGAACCTCTCCTGCTGTACGCGGGTCATGTAGAGGATGTCGCAGTCATTCAGGCTACCCTCAAGGTCCCTTGTCTCGTGGTATGGGATTCCTTTTGCATCAAGGAAATCCTTGTACTCCTGAGGCATCTTGAGCTCGTCGGGAGCAGTGAAGGTGAAATTGGGGTTGAAGTGGGACATTGCCTGAAGCAGCGAGTGCACGGTGCGTCCGTATTTGAGGTCACCCACCATGTTTATGCTCAAGTCTGTAAGTCTTCCCTGGGTCTGCCTGATGGTGAAAAGGTCAAGCATTGTCTGTGAAGGGTGCTGGTTTGCACCGTCTCCGGCGTTGATTACCGGCACTGAAGCAACTTCTGATGCGTATCTTGCGGCACCTTCAAGAGGGTGTCTCATAATGATGAGGTCTACATAGTTTGAGACCATCTTTATGGTGTCTTTAAGTGTCTCTCCCTTGCTTACGCTGGTGTTGCCGGCATCCGAGAAACCTATTACCCTTGCGCCAAGTCTGTTTGATGCAGTCTCAAAACTAAGGCGTGTTCTTGTAGATGGTTCAAAGAACAGTGTTGCTATCACCTTGTCACGAAGGATCGGCTGAACTTTGTTCTTTTCAAATTCCTGTGCTACATCCAATACGTGCAGCATCTCTTCCTTTGTGAAATCGTGGATGGAAATTAGACTTTTAGGCATATCTTAAAAATTTAAATGTTTTCTTCCTGTTGTTCCTGCGGCTCAATTTTCTCTATGCGGCACCCCTCCAGCTTGTCAAAGCTTTCCAGGAATGTGCCAATCATGGCCAACCTTACATCTACCCTCAGCGAGCAGTTAAGGTCGAACTGCTGGTTTGTGGGGGTGAGGCCAAGATCCTTGAGCCTTTTCATTACCGCATTCATCTGCAGGTAATCAAAGATTATGTTGAATGGTTCTGTTGCAATCTTCTCAATGATAGTAGCGTTGGCAATGGCATCTGCGGTAGAGGTCTTGTAAGCCCTTATCAGGCCGGGAACACCCAGTTTTATGCCGCCGAAATATCTTACCACAACTACAAGTATGTCACTCAGTTCGGCTGAGAGTATCTGGCCGTATATTGGCCTTCCTGCCGTAGATGAAGGCTCTCCGTCATCATTCATCCTCCAGGTGGCACCTGTATGCCCCAGACGGTATGCATAGCAGTGGTGCCGTGCATCATAATATTCCTTCTTCAGGTCCTGTATGATTGACTTGATTTCCTCCTCTGTAGTGACGGGATACGCAAAAGCGAGAAACTTGCTCCCATTGTCCTTGAAAAGGCCAGTTGAGAGCTCTGAAATGCTCTTGAAACAATCTGAAATCTGAGTTTTCTTAGTATCCATACTAAAGCGTAAAGGTAGGAAAAAATTTGGTGATTGCCGTAAATATTATTCAAAAAAAATATCGTAACTTTGAACTTGAAGAACCAAAGAATACACGTATATGATTTATAAATATAAAGCATCAATTCCCGGGAGCAAAGTCTTTATGAGGGAGTATGAGGTAAAGGGGGAGACCAGCCTTTACAAACTGCATGATTTTCTGCAGAATGACTTTGATTTCTCGCCGGACCAGATGGTTGCTTTCAGGGGTTATGACGAGAAGGGAAAGTTCAGGAGCGAGTACGGTCTGTTTGATATGGGAGACGGCTCAATGGATATGGTATCTGTAGAAAAGACTGTGGCAAAAGGTGAGACAACCCTTTCATATGTCTTTGACATGAGGAAGGACAGGGTCATAAACCTTACCCTCATTGGAGAAACAGAACCTGCACCGAGAGCTTCATATCCGCGCCTTGTTGCGGAAAAAGGACGCAATCCTGAGCAGTTTGCAGACAAGTACGATGACCTCGACCAGTATTCCGAGCCAATGGACGAGAGGGATGATGATTCATTGTTCCTTGATGATGAGCTTCCCGACGGAGAGGAGTAGCCTACAGGATGCAGAAGGAACTCACCATAATACTTGGCCCTACAGGAGTGGGCAAGACCGATTATTCCATTGATCTTGCATTGGAATACGGATCCCCAATAATAAACTGTGATTCCCGACAAATCTACAGGGAGATGAACATAGGTACCGCATCCCCTTCAGCAGAGCAGCTGGAGAGGGTGCGGCACTATTTTATACACAGCCACAGCGTTACCCAATACTATACGGCAGGGCTGTATGAACTGGAGGCAATGGCATTGCTGGAGGAGCTTTTCAAGGAGCACGACAGGCTGGTTATGGTGGGCGGAAGCGGAATGTATATAGATGCTTTGTGCAACGGGTTGGACGATTTCCCTCCGGCAGATCTGCAGCTCCGTAATTCCCTTATGGAAAGGCTTGCAAATGAAGGTATTGAGGCTTTGAGAAATGAGCTGAAAATGTTGGACCGGGTATCATATGATACCATAGATATTGCCAATCCTCAAAGGGTAGTAAGGGCTCTGGAGGTAACACTCCAGACCGGCCGCAAATTCTCCGACTGGAAGAGTGCGCCAAAGAAGGTGCGCCCGTTTGCAATCCGCAAACTTGGCATAAACAGGAATAGGGAAGAGCTCTACAGCAGGATCAACCGCAGGGTTGACATGATGATGGAGCAGGGGCTCCTCAATGAGGTTGAAGGGCTTGTGGGATACAAGAATCTCCCTGCCCTCAAGACTGTAGGATACAGGGAGATATTTGATTATATGGATGGCAGGCATTCTCTTGAAACTGCCGTTGAACTGATAAAACGCAATTCCCGTCACTACGCCAAAAAGCAGCTTACCTATTGGGGTAGGGACAAGGAAATAAAATGGATGGAGTTCTGATTTCTCCATCCATTATTTTTTAATTGCCCAATTCTGAGAGGAACTTGATTCTTATGAGCCTTACCTCTTCTTCTGTATAATCCGGACCGAGGGCTTTCATTGCCTCATTTACAGAATCTGAAGTAGCCTCTTCCTTGAAGTATTCATAGATGTCGTCAACTTTGTCCTCATCTACGATCATTCGGATGTAGTAGTCTATGTTTATCTTGGTTCCAGCATTTACAATTGCCTCAAGCTCGTCATAAACCTGTTCCAGCTCCATCTTCTTGGCATCTGCAATCTCGTCGAGAGGGATTTTCTTGTCCACACTCTGTATGATGTACACCTTGTTGAGTGACTTGTTTGCCACTGTTTTAACTACAAGGTCTGTAGGGCGGTCAATCTCATTTTCCTCAACATATTTTGCAATGAGGGAGACAAACTCCTTGCCGTATTTTCTGGCTTTGCCTTCACCAACACCCTGGCAGTTCTTGAGTTCTTCAAGGGTGGTAGGATACATTATTGACATGTCCTCCAGTGAAGGGTCTCCAAATATTACAAATGAAGGGAGCTTGAGTCTCTTTGAAAGGGAGTGTCTTACATCCTTGAGCATTGCAAGCAATGCAGGGTCGCCTCCACCGCCTCTCTGGTTTTTGGCATTGCCTATTGAAACAACATCATCGTCATCGTCTGTATTTACAAACTCACGGTCTTCTGTAAGCATTACGGAATAAGGTTCCTCAAGGAATTTGTTTCCTTTTTCTGTAGCAGTAATGAGTCCGTATTTTTCAACATCCTTATAGAGGAACTGCAATACAATGGCCTGGCGTATTACTGCAAGCCAGAATCTGCTGTCCTTCTGTTTGTCTATGCCAAACCACTCAAGTTCGTTGTGGTTGTATGATTTTATGATGGAGTTGTTCACTCCTCCCAATATGTTTGCAAGGTGGTCTGCCTTGAAGTTTTCCTTTATCCCATTTATGAGTTCCAGTACAGTAGCAATGTATTCTTTGCCCTCAAACTGTTTTTTAGGGTACAGGCAGTTGTCGCAGTTGCCGCAATTTTCCTGGGTGTACTGCTCTCCAAAGTAGTTGAGCAGGGTTTTTCTGCGGCACTGGTTTGATTCTGCATACGCTATGGTGTCGTTTATGAGCTGCTTGCCAATCTCCTGCTCTGCAAGAGGTTTGCTCTGCATGAATTTCTCCAGTTTCTGGATATCCTTGTAGCTGTAGAAGGTGATGCACTGCCCCTCGCCTCCGTCACGGCCGGCCCTTCCTGTCTCCTGGTAGTATCCCTCAAGGCTTTTTGGAATGTTGTAATGGATTACAAACCTTACATCCGGTTTGTCAATACCCATACCGAATGCGATGGTGGCTACAATCACATCTATCTCCTCCATAAGGAAGAGGTCCTGGTTGGCAGATCTGGTGGCAGCATCGAGCCCCGCGTGGTAAGGGCGGGCCTTTATGCCGTTTACATTCAGCAGTTCTGCAAGTTCCTCAACCTTTTTGCGGCTAAGGCAGTATATGATTCCCGATTTGCCCTGGTTGCCTTTTATGAATTTTATGATCTCTTTCTCTGTGTTTACCTTAGGCCTCATTTCATAGTAGAGGTTCTCCCTGTTGAATGAGGACTTGAATACCCTTGCATCCGACATTCCAAGGTTTTTCTGTATGTCTGACTGTACCTTAGGGGTGGCTGTAGCTGTAAGGGCTATGATGGGTGCCGCACCAATCTCATTTACTATAGGCTGTATCTTCCGGTACTCAGGGCGGAAATCGTGGCCCCACTCGGAGATACAATGGGCCTCATCCACTGCGTAGAATGAAATCTTGCACTGGCGGAGCAGCTGTATGTTCTCCTCTTTGGTAAGAGACTCCGGAGCTACATACAGAAGTTTGGTTACACCGCTCAGAAGGTCATCCTTTACCTCCTGCAGCTGTGTCTTGTTGAGCGATGAGTTTAGGAAATGGGCAATGCCGTCCCTGTTGGCAACAAAACCTCTGATAGCATCAACCTGGTTTTTCATGAGGGCAATGAGAGGGGAGATGACAATGGCAGTTCCAGGCATTACAAGTGCAGGGAGCTGGTAACACAATGATTTTCCTCCGCCTGTAGGCATAAGGACAAATGTGTTGTTTCCCTCTATAAGGTGACTGATAATTGCTTCCTGATCTCCTTTAAAGGAATCGAAACCGAAAAATTCCTTAAGTTTTTCGTGTAAGATTTCCGATGTTGCCTTCATACAATTGTTAAAAATAATAGGGTGAAGTCTCTTTTTTCTTTACCTTTGTGGCTCTAAGTTACCTATTAGTTTATTTTCTGCAAAATTTTTTATGGAAAAAATGCAAATGAATTTGAAGGATTTGGCCGTAAGCGTTATTGACAAGGAGGCAAAGGCTGTAGAAAAACTTAAGCCGTTCATCAATGATGAGTTTGTTGAAATTCTTAATCTTATATATGGTTCAAAGGGGCGTCTGATAATAACAGGAATAGGAAAAAGTGCAATTATCGGGAGTAAGATTGTGGCTACCCTCAATTCTACGGGTACTCCGTCAATTTTCATGCATGCGGCTGATGCCATCCATGGAGATTTGGGTATTGTGCAGCAGGATGATGTTGTGCTTTGCATTTCAAAAAGCGGAAACACTCCGGAGATAAAGGTGCTTGTCCCTCTTATAAGGAGGATGGGCAACAAGCTTGTTGCAATGGTGTCCAATGCAGATTCTTATCTGGCTCTCCATTCGGATTATGTGATAAGGGCAACAGTTGATGAGGAGGCATGTCCCAACAACCTGGCTCCTACATCAAGTACCACCACCCAGCTGGTTATGGGTGATGCCCTTGCAGTGTGCCTGCTCAAGATGAGGGGATTTTCTCCTGAGGATTTTGCAAAATACCATCCGGGAGGTTCGCTGGGCAAGAGACTGTACCTTACAGTTGATGATGTGTATGACAAGGAGCGTCGCCCGTGGGTATCTCCAAAAGAGACCATCCAGAATACGATAATCAACATTTCACAGAACAGATTGGGGGCTACAGTTGTTCTTGGTGAGAATGATGAGCTTATGGGTATAATTACCGACGGTGATGTGAGACGTATGGTGGAGAAGGGGAGGCCAATGGATTCGCTTGTAGCTGCAGATATAATGAGCAAAAGCCCTAAGGTTGTGCAGAAGAGTGAGTTGGCTGTAAATGCATTTGGCATTATGGAGAAAAACAAGATAACCTCTGTGGTTGTTATGGATGGGGGAAAATACGTAGGACTGATACATATTCACGATGTTTTGCGTGAGGGTATAGTGTAAATTGGAGATTTGAAATTTTGGTGTATATTTGCCTTCTTTAGATAACAAACAGTGTATGGTAGAAAACAGAAGCAATTCGGAAAGTTTGGCGGTGAGGGACTTCTTCAGGACATTCCTTCATCATGAGTCTGTAGGAGGAGTCATCCTGATGGTTTGTGCCGTTCTGGCCCTTCTTTGCGCCAATCTTCCGCAGTTACAGTTTATAAATGAGATATGGCATACCCCAATAGGAATTGTCATAGGATCATTCTCCCTGCAGATGTCTTTGGCCCATTGGATAAATGATGGCCTTATGGCAGTCTTTTTCTTTGTAGTGGGGCTGGAGATAAAGAGGGAGATGATGGTTGGGGAGCTCTCTTCTTTCAAGAAGGCATCACTGCCCATATTTGCAGCAGTAGGAGGAATGGTTGCCCCTGCAGTCATTTATGCACTTTTCAACTTTTCAAGTCCCGACAGCATTTCCGGATGGGGTATCCCGATGGCTACCGATATTGCGTTTGCCCTGGGCGTCCTTTCATTGTTGGGAAAGAGGGCCCCTCTGGGATTGAAGGTGTTCCTTACCGCATTGGCAATTGTGGATGACCTTGGGGCCATTATTGTGCTTGCAATATTTTATCCGAGCCACGCGCTCCATTTTGACATGTTGCTGTATGCAGGATTGGTTGCGGCACTCCTGCTGACATTCAACAGGATGAAGGTGAACAGGCCGCTCATGTATGTGGTACCGGGTATCTTCTTGTGGTATTTTGTATATGAGTCAGGTATACATGCAACAATATCGGGAGTAATACTTGCCCTTACAATACCTTCAAAGACAGTTATAAATGAGGTGAAGTTTTCTGTGAGCATCAAGTACTGGATAGAGAAGTTCAGGCATGCGAGCAACAGTGAAGTGGAGGTTCTGGCAAATACGGAGCAGCAGCACATCATACACCAGATAAGCAGGAGTACTAAGGACATTTGTCCCCTTATGCACAAGTTTGAGCACGGTCTGCATCCTTGGGTGACATTTATGATAATGCCTGTGTTCGCGTTGGCAAATGCCGGTGTGGAGCTTACCGGTGACCTTTTCTCAACTCCGGTTTCTGCGGTTATACCGGGTGTGTTCCTGGGTTTGCTGGTGGGTAAGCCGGTAGGAATATTCCTCTTCAGCCTTGCGGCTGTAAAGGGTGGTGTGGCAGAGTTGCCGCTTGGCATAAAATGGAAACAGGTATTTGCTCTTGGCATAATGGCCGGCATAGGTTTTACAATGTCAATTTTTATTGACGGCCTGGCTTTTGCCGACATGAGGCTTGTAAACATAGGTAAGGCTACCATTCTTGGAACATCCCTTGTTGCAGCGGTTGTGGGGTGCATTGCAGTTTACATTACATCTGATAAAGAGAAGAAACAATAACAATTTTAAATTTATAAAGAGATGAAAGTATTTAAATTTTTGGCAGCAGGTGTGTTGGCAGGTATGATGTTGGCATCTTGCGGTGGCTCACAGCCACAGTTGGAGGGTGTGACCAAAGCTCAGATTGATTCTGTAAGTTATGCAGTTGGTGTTACTTTTGGAAGCATGATCAAGAATGCAAACCTTGTAGGTCTTGACTATTCTATCGTAACCAAAACAATGAAAGAGGTTGCAAATGGCGGAAAAGCAAAAATCCACGAGCAGGAGGCAGGCTATATTGTTAATGACTATATGCAGAAATGCCAGATTGCTGTAGGCAGAATGAAGGAGAAAGAGGAGGCTGAGTTCCTGGCCCAGAACAAGAAGAACGAGGGTGTTCAGGAGAGTGCAAGCGGTTTGCAGTACAAGATTGAGAACCCTGGCAATGAGTTGAGGGCAACTGCTACAGATACAGTTGAGGTTAACTATAAGGGTACTTTGTTGGATGGAACAGTATTTGATTCTTCTTATGACAGGGGTGAGACTGTGAAATTCCCTCTTGACAGGGTTATTGCAGGCTGGACCGAGGGTATGCAGCTTGTAGGTGAAGGCGGTAAAATTACCTTGTGGGTACCTTTCAACTTGGGTTACGGTCCAAGAGCAATGAGTGAGGACCTTCCTGCTTATTCTACTTTGGTATTTGAGGTTGAGCTTGTTAAGATTAACAAGGCTGTAGAGGAGAAAGACAACAAGAGGAAATAGAGATGGCACTTGAATTGAAATGCAAACTGTTGGATAAACTTGCAGTCCAGAGCGGAACCAGTGCAAGGGGTCCATGGAGCAAGCAGGATTTTATAGTTGAGACTGTTGAGCAGTATCCGAGGAAGATATGCATGAATGTATGGGGCCAGGATAAGGTAAATGAACTTCAGGCATTCAATCCTGGTGACATGCTGCAGATATCCATAAACATTGAGTCAAGAGAATACAACGGCAGATGGTATACCGATGTCAGAGCCTGGCGTATTCAGAAAGATGCAGTGGAGGGTGCTCCTGTGCCTCCTCCTGCAGATCCTTTCATGAGCGTTTCATCTTCCGATATGGAGGATGATGGAGGTGACCTTCCGTTCTAGTTGTAAAATTCTGTAAATAATTGGCCGGTTTCCATTTGGGTTCTCCCCAAAATTTGGAGACCGGCCTATATTTTTAGTATATTTGCAACTTTCAATGGGATGTCTTGATGAACAATAATAAAAAGTTACTGCTGTGGGGAAGTTTAGCTGTGGCGATTCTTGCAGCATTGATTGTGTTTCTTTTCCTTAACCTCTCTGCAAAAGACGGGAAAGGGGATTTTGTGCTTGCGGCTGAAGAGGTTTCTGTATACAATGCAGTTCCCAGTGATGCGGTAGTGGTGGTTGACCTCAAACACGCTGGGGAGTATGCCGCCATTACAGGAGATACCCTGTCATTCCTTTACGGGTTGCCGCTTGCCGGAGATCCTCTTGTAGAACTTCAGGGGGAGCTTGCAGATATTGATGCAATATCCGGTGCCCCTATGGTATTTTCACTCCATTATTCAGCAAAGAACAGTGTGTCATTCCTCCAGATTATGGATCTTAAGAATGGAGGGGTGCAGGATGTCCAGAATTTGCTTTCAGGCAAGGGCATATCCAGGAAAAGGTATAATGGAACCGTAGTGCATACTTTGGACAAGGGTGTCGTTGCAGCCCTTCACAACAACCTGTTTCTTGCGAGTTCGTCATCCCATGTGCTGGAGAGTTCTGTGAGGCATCTTGAGAACAGCACTTCCATCCTGGACAAGCCTGAATTTGAGAAACTTCTGAGGAAGAATGGCACAAGCTCGGCAATATATGTGAACCATAACCAGATAGGAAAACTCTTTTCCGGAATGGTGGAGAGGGATTATCTGGGATATTCAGATTTCTTCATGAAATTCACTTCATGGAGTTGCCTCGGTTTGTCAACTTCTCCATACAAACTTACTTTAAAGGGTATTCCCGACAATGTTTCGGATGAGTCACGCTTTTCAAATATCTTTGAAAACCAGACTCCAAGGAGGAGCCATATGGGAAAAATCCTTCCTGCATCGGCCCTTTTTGCAGTTTCACTTCCGGTATCGAGCATGCACGAGTTCCTCAAATCCCATAACCTCTACCTGGAAATGCAGAAAAAGGTAGGGCAGTTTGCTGTAAAACAGAAGAATGCACAAGGTGATAATCCAACCGCACCGAGGGAGTGGATTGATTCCCTTGCCATAGAGGAAATAGTGGGCGCATACTGCAAATTTGGAGAAAAGTGTGAGTGGATAACCCTTATAAGGGAGAAGCAGCAGTTTGGACTGAACAATGTTATCTCCTCTGTTGTGGAGAGGGATAAGGCGGGCGAACCTGAGCCTTTCAGATACAAAGGTTATGTTTCTTCGGTTTTCGGGGAACTTTTTTCCCATTGCAATGAGGAGTACATGTGCAGGGTAGGCAATTGGATTGTGGCAGGTCCCAAACAGATTATTGAAGAGTTTGCAAGTGGCAGGGCCACATTCTTTACATTGGAGGATTATATGGGGCAGACCCCAATGAACGGATATCTGGAAAAGGAGTCGTCCTTGAAGATAGTTGCAAATTTGAAGGAGGCGGGGGATTCAATACTGCAGGTATTCAAGCCTTACTACAGGCAAGCGTTGGCCAACCAGATGGGAAGGAACAACTTTGAGATGGCCACTTTGGACCTTCTGTATGTTGAGGGTGAACCTTTTGTGCAGATGGATCTTTATGGCAGCACATTGGCTCAGTTGCCTGTACCGGTGGAGAAAGAGGGGCAGGAGGAGATAATATTTGCAGTGGACAGTACAATAATCCTCAATCCGGGACCGTTTGAGGTAAAGGATGTCACAAAGAAAAGTGCGGCATATCTGGAACAGTTGCCGAACATGAGGCTCAGATATATGGATGCCAACAAAAAGGGTGTGTGGGCAATTCCGTTTGATACACCAATATGCGGCTATGTTGAGCAAATAGATCTGTACGCAAACGGAAGACTGCAGATGCTGTTTGCTTCCGGTGACAAGCTTTATCTTCTCGACAGGTTGGGAAGATTTGTGAACGGGTATCCGAAACGCCTTCCAAAGAGGGTTGTGATGGGCCCTAAACTGCTCAAGAATGTAAATGGCATAAAATATTCAATCCAGGTATTGAATGAGGACAACACAATTTCCTGGTATGATGTAAACGGCAAGCCTATAGAGGGCTGGAGCGATATTGTTGCTCCGGAGTTCATAAAGGAGTTGCCTGAGTTTGCAAAGTTTGCCGGCAAGAGATATTGGATAGTGAGGGCTCCGTCCCAGTTGCTGTTGTATACAATTGACGGAAAGCAGATTGAGTTTCCCGACAAAAAAAGGAAAATTGACAGGGAGTCGGAGATTGAACTTGTGCAGGATGGGATCTTTAAGGTGAAATGTACCGACGGAAAGGAGTATACCTGGAATCTGGAAACAGGTAAGGTTAAAAAAATGAAGTAATGGAAGGATTTATAACGTTTCTTTTCTTCTTTGTCCTTTTTATGTGGGCAATGGGAAAATTGTTCCCGCTGCTGCTCGCGTGGTTCATAAAGAGAAAGATGAAGAAGGGAGGGATGAACGGGTTCTGGAGCAATATGGGGCAGCAGAATTATCGGGATGAGAGTTATGCTGCGCAGCAGAAAAAGCAGGAAGGAAAAGTAATAATATCAGATATCCCCAAGCAGGAGAAGGTAATAGACAAGGAAGTGGGGGAATATGTAGATTTTGAAGAATAATGAAAGACTTTAAAAGACTATTGGCGTATGCGAAACCGTACAGGAGATTCTGGCCGGGATATTTGATCCTGTCAATTCTGTCGGTAATTTTTGGTGTGGTTAACTATGCACTTATAGATCCGTTGCTTACGGTGCTTTTCCAGCCCGAGACCATAGAGGTTGAGGTGGTGAAGCCAGCGTTTTCATTGGATCCGGCATATTTTGAGGAGATGTTTTCCTACTGGTTGACAAAAGTTATGGCTGCGAGCGGCATGCTTAAGGGACTGATGTTTGTGTGTGCATTCTTTGTTGTTGCATCCATGCTTTCAAACATTACAAGATACCTCTCGCAGAGGATTCTGGTGAACATGCGTACATATATCATGCAGAACATAAGAAAGGACCTTTTCAGGAAAATTTCCTCTCTGCATGTAGGGTATTTCCATAACAGGAAGAAAGGAGACATCCTTTCATCCATATCAAATGATGTTACCGAGGTGCAGAATGGCGTTGCGGACAGTTTCCACGTAATCTTCAGGGAACCTCTGCTTGTCCTCGGCTTTTTGGGGGCACTTTTCTATATGTCTCCAAAACTTACAATGGTTACTCTTCTAACCCTTCCGTTTTCCGCTTTGGTCATTGGCAAGATAAGCCGTTCGCTAAAACGCAAGGCTGCAGATACCCAGTCGTTGATGGGAAGGATTGTGAGCCATTTTGAGGAGGCCATTTCCGGTGTGAGGATAATAAAGGCATTCAATGCCCAGAAATATGTTACAGAGAGTTTTGAGGATACAAACCTCAAGCACAAGACAAGCAGCAGGAACATGTTCAACAAGCAGGAGATGGCATCGCCGCTTTCAGAGTTCCTGGGCATATCGGTGGCTGCCGCAGTCCTCTTTTATGGAGGCTGGCTGCAGTTGAACGGACAGCTTGGCATGGATATGCCGGCCTTTGTGGTATACATAGGTTTCTACTGGAGGGTTCTTGAGCCGGCCAAGGCAATGTCAAAGGCGTATGCAAGCATCCAGAGGGGAATGGTGTCCGGCAGGAGGCTTTTTGCAATTCTCGATGCCGAGAATCCTATAAAGGAGTACGCGAATGCTGTTCCGCTCAAGGGTTTTGAGAATAAGATTGAGTTCAGGAATGTGAATTTTGCCTATGCGCAGGAGCCTGTGCTCAAGGATATCAATCTTGAGATTCCAAAAGGGAAGATGGTGGCAATTGTTGGACCGTCGGGAGGAGGAAAATCCACTATGGCTGACCTGTTGCCAAGATTCTATGACATTGCAGACGGACAGATTCTGCTGGATGGAAAGAATATAAAGGATTATACATTGGAAAGCCTCATTTCGGTGATGGGTATTGTTACCCAGGAGGCAATCCTGTTCAATGATACGGTCTACAACAATATTGTGTTTGGAATGGAAGGTGTTACTCCCGACGATGTTGAGAGGGCAGCCAGGATTGCAAATGCACACGATTTCATCATGCAGATGGAGCAGGGGTACCAGACCAATATAGGCGACAGGGGTGCAAAATTGTCGGGAGGACAGAGACAGAGACTCTCAATTGCCCGTGCGGTGCTGAAGAATCCTCCTATCCTTATTCTGGATGAGGCAACTTCTGCCCTGGATACCGAGAGCGAGAGACTTGTGCAGGATGCCCTTACCAACCTTATGAAGAACAGGACATCCATTGTGATTGCCCACAGGCTCTCTACCATAAGGAACGCCGACGAGATTGTGGTGCTTAAGGAGGGTGAGATTATTGAGAGGGGTACACACGATACTTTGATTGGTGCGGGCGGACTTTATTCAAATTTGTGTAAATTGCAGAATTATCAGTAGATTATTAACTAAACCTTATAATACATTATGGAAAGATCTTTAAATAAAATGCTGGAGGCGAGCTTCAAAAAGAACTGGGACTGTGCCGCTCTCTCCGACTTTAAGGGTATAACATTGCATTACAGGGATGTTGCAAGGAGAATTGAGAAACTTCATATAATTTTCAATATTTGTGGTGTAGAGAAAGGTGACAGGATTGCCATCTGTTCAAGGAACCAGGCAAACTGGGGTGTGGTATTCCTGGCTTGTCTGACATACGGTGCCGTTCCGGTTCCTATCCTGCATGAGTTCAAGCCGGGTAATGTACACCATATTGTAAACCATTCAGATTCACGTGTGCTGTTTGTGGGCGATATGGTATGGGAGAATCTGAATGGTAGCGAGATGCCTAATCTTGAGGCTATTATCCTTATCAATGATTTTTCTTTGGTAAGTTCCAAGAGGGAGCAGATTACCGAGACAAGGGAGAGGTTGAACGAGATGTTCGGCAAGAAATATCCTAAGAGTTTCGGTCCGAATGACATCTGCTATCATCAGGAGGAGAGCGGTGATGAGCTGGCCATGATCAACTATACCAGTGGTACATCAGGATTTTCAAAGGGTGTCATGATCCCTTACAGGGCTCTCCTTTCCAATGTGCTGTTCGGACAGGAGGTTATGCCTCACATGAACAACAAGTCCAATGTGGTTTCCATGCTTCCTACAGCCCATATGTATGGAATGATGTTCGAGTTCCTTTTTGAGATGACCTTAGGTGCACATGTGCATTTCCTTACAAGGGTTCCGAGCCCAAGGATCATTATGGAGGCATTTGCTGCAATCAAGCCTGATGTGATCATTTCTGTACCTCTGGTAATTGAGAAGATATACAAGCAGAAACTTCAGCCTATTCTCAACAAGATGAGTATGAAGGTGCTTCTTCAGTTGCCGTTCATAGACCAGTTGCTTGAGCAGAGGATAAAGGATGAGCTAGTGAAGACTTTTGGCGGCAAGTTCTATGAGGTGATCATTGGAGGTGCCGCTTTCAACAGGGAGGCTGACGAGTTCTTCAACAAGATACATTTCCCTTATACTGTAGGTTACGGTATGACAGAGTGTGCCCCAATCATTTCGTATGCGGCATGGGACAGGGCAAAGCTGTTCTCTTGCGGTAAACCTGCTCCAAGGATGGAGATAAGGATTGCTTCTTCCGACCCTCGGAATATTCCTGGTGAGATTCAGGTAAAAGGTGCAAATGTGATGTTGGGTTACTATAAGAATGAGGAGGCTACTGCAGAGTCGTTTACTGAGGACGGCTGGATGAGGACAGGTGATATGGGTATCATAGATGAGGACGGCTATCTGTTCATAAAAGGAAGGTGCAAGAGCATGATTCTTGGACCGTCGGGACAAAACATCTACCCTGAGGAGATTGAGAGTGCAATCAACAATATGCCTTATGTGATTGAGTCGCTTGTTATTGATGCGGACGGCAAGCTGGTTGCCCTTGTGTATCCGGATATGGAACTTGCAGAAAAGGATGGTCTTGACATGGATACCGTTCTGAAGAAGATGGAGGAGAATATTGCTGCAGTGAATGCGGATATGCCAAATTATTCAAAGATCGCAGGTGTGAGACTTGTTCCTGAGGAGTTTGAAAAGACTCCTAAGAAGAGTATCAAACGTTATATGTATCAGCAAAACAGTTAATGATGGATTCCAAACAACTCCAGTTTGACAAGAGCTATTTGAGGATGGCCGGGATTTGGGCCAAGAACTCATATTGTGTGCGCAGGCAGGTTGGTGCCCTTATTGTAAAGGACAGGAGCATAATCTCCGACGGTTACAACGGTACCCCTTGCGGTTTTGAGAATGTGTGCGAGGATGACCAGGGGTGCACAAAGCCTTATGTGCTGCATGCGGAGGCCAATGCCATTACCAAGATGGCAAAATCCAACAACAGCAGTGCCGGAGCGACACTGTATGTGACAGCTGCCCCTTGTCTGGAGTGTGCGAAACTTATTATACAATCCGGCATTGTGAGGGTTGTATACAGGGATGCATACAGGCTTACCGACGGTATTGAACTTTTGGAGAGGGCTGGTGTAGCTGTTGAGCAGATTGATGCGTCAAGATTGGAAGAAGATAATATTTGATGGAGATGGAAGACAAGCAAAGGAGACGTCTGAGTCTGGGTTTATGGCTGTTTATGCTTCTGCTGATCTGTGGTCTGTATGTGGACAAATACAGTGGCGGGAGACGTGAACTCAGCGTGGATGAAGGGAAATGGAGCAAGCTTATGCTTGTGCTGGACCAGATAGACAAAAGCTATGTGGATACGGTAGACTATAACAGGATGGTGGAGGAACTTCTGCCTGAGGTTATGAAAAAACTGGATCCCCACTCCTTGTATCTCCCTCCGGTTGAGTTGGAGGCGGCGGATGAGTCGCTGGTTGGCAATTTCAGCGGTATAGGCATACAGTTCAATGTTCCGAATGATACCGCTATAGTTATAAGTGTGATTCAGGGAGGTCCGTCGGAGAAGGCCGGTCTGCTTTCGGGAGACAGGATAATGAAAGTGGACGGCAAGGATGTGGCAGGAGTGAAGATGAACCAGGATTCTCTGGTAAAGATGCTCAAGGGGCCAAGAGGATCAAAGGTGCAGGTTGAGGTTAAAAGGGACAACCTTTCTGAACTGCTCCCTTTTGACATTGTAAGGGACAAGATTCCGGTGAAGAGTGTGGATGTTGCACTTATGCTGGATGATTCACTTGGCTATGTGAAACTTTCAAAATTCAGCAGGACAAGTTATGTTGAGTTTATGGAAGGGGTCATGCCTCTTGTGGCCAAGGGTATGAAGGATCTTGTATTTGACTTGAGGGACAACTCGGGCGGATATCTGGATCAGGCGCTCATGTTGTCAAATGAATTTCTTGGAGAGGGTGAGCTGATTGTGTATATGGAAGGGAAGAACAGGCCAAGGGAGGATTTCAAGGCTTCCGGCAAGGGGCTTCTCAAGGATGTGGGGCTTTATGTGCTGCTCAATGAGTCTTCTGCCTCATCTTCTGAAATTTTTGCGGGAGCAATGCAGGACAATGACAGGGGAACAATTGTGGGAAGGCGTTCATACGGCAAGGGACTTGTTCAGGAACCTGTATATTTCTCAGACAAATCCGGCATAAGGCTTACAGTAGCCCGTTTCTATACACCAACGGGAAGGTGTATCCAGAAGCCGTATGACGAGAATTACCAGATGGATATAATAGAGAGGTACAGACACGGGGAGATGCTCTCTGCAGACAGTATAAAGAAAGTTGATTCACTAAAGTTTGTAACCCCTAAAGGGAAAGAGGTTTATGGAGGCGGGGGTATTATTCCCGACATTTTTGTACCTATCGACACTACCGGAGTTACAGATTTCCTCATTGCCTGCAACCGCAAGAGTATGGTTGTGAAGTTCAGCAATGTCCTCGCCGACCGTTACAGGAAAGATTTGAGGGAGGTGAAGTCATTTGGTGACCTGGAGGCGCTCGTGGACCGCATTGATGTTGGAGGTGAGTTTCTGGAGTATGCCCGCATGAACGGAATTGTTCCAAAGAGAGGGGAATGGGATGAGAGCAAGGGGATTGTCATACCGCAGTTGTGCGGCCTTATGGGAAGATATACCGTACTGGATGACAATGCATTTTATCCGTATATACTGGAAATCGACAACGTTGTTGACAAGGTAAAGGAGATTAGAAATTAACATTTTAAATTGATATATTATGGCAAAACTTATTGGAATGGCAGCAGACCATGCTGGTTATGAGTTGAAAGAGGCATTGAAACCGCTTTTGAACGAGTTGGGCTTTGAGGTTAAGGATTTTGGAACACATTCAACTGAGAGTATGGATTATCCCGATGTGGCACATCCTTTGGCAGAGGCAGTTGAGAAAGGGGAAGTATGTTGCGGTGTTGCAATGTGCGGCTCGGCAAACGGTATTAGCATGAGCTTGAACAAACATCAGGGTGTAAGGGCTGCAATTTGCTGGAATCCTGAGCTTGCTTCTTTGGCAAGACAGCATAATGATGCCAATATCCTTTCACTTCCTGCAAGATTCATCTCACTGGAGTTGGCGCAGGAGATTGTAAAAGCATATTTTGCTGCGGAGTTTGAGGGTGGAAGACACCAGAGGAGAGTTGAGAAAATTGCCTGCAAATAATTGATGAGCGGATTTTTGACAATAGATAAGGATAATCTCCAGCCTCTTGGCGGGAATATTGACGATTATCCTGAGGGTATTGTACTCCCCTTTGACAAACCTTACAGATGGACTTCTGCTGATGTGGTGAGGAAGGTGAAATTCATTGCCCAGAAACATTTCCACAAGAAGAACCTTAAGGTTGGACACGCGGGAACCCTGGATCCTTTGGCTACAGGTGTCCTGCTTGTGTGTCTGGGGAAGGCAACAAAACAGGCTGAAGCCCTTCAGGCAGAGAAGAAGGAGTATATCGCCCAGATAGAGCTGGGTGCCACCACACCTTGCTTTGATATGGAGAAGGAGATAGACTGCACCTATCCTTATGAGCATATAACAAGGGAGATGGTTGAAGCTGCCATTCCAGGTTTTTTGGGTGAGCAGGACCAGATACCTCCGGTTTTCTCCGCAAAGCTTATTGATGGTACAAGAGCATATGAAATGGCCCGTGCCGGAGAAGAGGTTGTGATGAAACCTGCCAGGATAACCATTTATGAAATGGAGATTGTGGAGTTTGAGCTGCCGCGTCTTGTCTTGAGGATAAAATGCAGCAAGGGTACCTATATAAGATCCATAGCGAGGGATATGGGCAAGGCTCTGGGGAGCGGAGGTTACCTGAGTGGTCTGGTAAGGACGCAGTCGGGAGGATTCCATGTGGGTAAGGCCCTGAGTATGGAGGATATGGGTGAAATTATGAAAAAATGATAAAAACTATTACTTTTGGCTTTTTAAACGAAGATATACTGATATGAAACTATCACAATTCAACTTTCCGCTCACTATTGAGCAGATTGCAAAGTATCCTGCGAAATTCAGGGACGAATCGAGACTCATGGTGCTTCATAAGGATACAGGGGAGATTGAGCACAAACAGTTCAAGGATATCATAAATTATATGTCTGCAGGGGATACTTTTGTTTTCAATGATACAATGGTGTTCAAGGCAAGGCTTTATGGCAACAAGGAGAAGACCGGTGCTGAGATTGAGGTTTTCCTTTTGAGGGAGCTCAACAGGGAGCAGAGATTGTGGGATGTATTGGTAGATCCTGCAAGAAAGATAAGGATAGGCAACAAACTCTATTTTGGGGAGGATGATTCCCTTGTAGCGGAGGTTATAGACAATACAACTTCAAGGGGAAGGACATTGAGGTTCCTTTATGACGGTTCATACGAGGAGTTCCGCGATGCTCTTTTTGCTGTAGGTGAGCTTCCTATTCCAAAATGGATTAGGACCAAGCCTGAGGAGATTGACAACGAGAGGTTCCATACAATTTTTGCAAAGAATGAGGGTGCTGTGGCAACTCCTGCTGCAGGTTTGCATTTCAGCAGGGAGCTTTTCAAGAGGATGGAGATAAGGGATGTGAATACAACCTTCCTTACCCTTCATATGGGATTGGGCCATTTCAGGAAAGTGGATGTTGAGGACCTTTCAAAACACAAGATGGATTCGGAGCAGATGGTAATAACCGAGGAGACCGCAAATCTCATCAATGCTACCAAGGCTGCGGGAAACAAGGTGTTTGCAGTGGGCATTACAGTAAACCGTGCGCTGGAGACTCCTGTTACAACCAAGGGTGAGGTGAAACCGTATGTTGGGTGGACCAACAAATTCATTTTCCCTCCATACCAGTTCTCTGTTGCGGATGCACTTGTAACCAACTTCCATATGCCACTTTCTACCATGCTCATG
>JAFOER010000114.1 GCA_017380095.1 Bacteroidales bacterium | reverse complement strand
GTAATATTGGGCAGAATGTGGTAATTTCCCCGCAGGTTACACTCGGACGCAACTGTAAGGTGCAGAATAATGTAAGTGTCTATACCGGAGTTACTTGCGGAGACGATGTGTTCCTCGGGCCAAGCTGTGTATTCACTAATGTGATAAATCCCCGCAGTGCGGTTAACCGCAAGAGCGAGTACCTGAAGACCCACGTAGGCAACGGGGCTTCAATCGGGGCCAATGCTACAATCGTTTGCGGCCACAATATTGGTGAGTATGCATTTATTGGCGCAGGTGCCGTTGTGGTGGAGGATATCCCTCCTTACGCACTTGTTGTGGGCAATCCTTCCCGACAAATTGGTTGGATGAGTCCGTCGGGAGCAAAACTTGAGTTTGTACAGGAGAGTGATGGCAGGATGGTTGCCCAGTGCAGTTTGAGTGGAGAAAAGTTTGAATTGAAAGACAATAGAGTAACAAAAATAAAATAAAGCGTTTATGAAATTTTTTATTGATACTGCCAATTTGAGCCAGATAGAGAAGGCTCAGAATATGGGTATTCTTGATGGTGTAACTACCAATCCAAGCCTTATGGCTAAAGAGGGTGTGAAGGGTACTGAGGAGATCCGCGCACACTACAAGAAAATTTGTGAGATTGTTGACGGTCCTGTAAGTGCAGAGGTATTTGCCAACGATTACGAGGGTATGATTGCTGAGGGTGAGGAGCTCGCAAAGATTGATCCAAAGATTGCCGTTAAACTTCCTTGTACTGCAGACGGTATCCGTGCAGTGAAATATTTCTCAAAGAAAGGAATTGCTACCAACTGTACTCTTGTTTTCTCAGTTGGCCAGGCCCTTTTGGCTGCCAAAGCCGGTGCTACTTTCGTAAGCCCGTTTGTAGGCCGTTTGGATGATATCTGCGAGGATGGTATTGGTCTTGTTTCAAAGATTGTAGACATGTACCGCTATTACGGTTACGGTACTGAGGTTCTGGCTGCTTCTATCCGCCACACCCAGCACATTGTAGCTTGTCTTGAGGCTGGTGCAGATGTTGCAACTTGTCCTCTTTCTGCAATTGAGGGCCTTTTGAAACACCCGCTTACCGATGCCGGTCTAGCAATATTCAACAAGGCTGCTGAGAGCATGAAATAATTAACGGCTCTGTCTTCTTCCCTGTCTGTTGCTGCCGGGAGCATTTTCCCTCGGTGCAGCAGTTTCAGCAATGAATTGGCGGGGTATTCCGGTGGAGAATTTCATCTCCTTGCCGGTAACAGGATGGATAAAGTTCAAAGCATAGGCGTGCAGGAATAACCTGCGCGCTTTTTTGTTTTGGTCCAGTATGGTCGGGTTTTCCCCAAAGTATTTCCTGTCGCCCAGGATTGGGGCACCCATCTCCTGCATATGTACACGGATCTGGTTCTTGCGGCCGGTATCAAGCGAAAGTTCAATGAGGGCTTTCCTGCTCTCCTGGTTATATTCCTTTATGTCATAATTGGTTATGGCCAGTTGACCGCCGTTGTCCCTGGCAGATGACCATACTGTAAATGCGCTGTTCTCCTTGAGCCAGCTTCTGATTGTGCCGGTAGAACCCTCCGGATCTGCCTCCCATTGCACCCGTGGGCCCGGTGTCATCCCTGCGCTGCAGTTGAGTACCGCCACATATCCCCGCAGAGTGACCGCTCTCTCCCAATTTTCCTGCAGGAGTCTCTTTATCTCTTCATTTTTTGCAAACACCATAAGTCCGCTGGTTTCCCTGTCCAGCCTGTGTACAATGAATACTCTCCCCCCACGGTTCCCCCTCTCTTCCCGACGGTTTCTGTAGCTGTTGTTCCCCCGTTCATAAGAACTTCCCCGTTGGACGGAATTCTGCATATAGTCACATAGGATAGAGTGCGCGGTAACCTCCTCCCTTCCACGGGATGTGCTTACAGAGAGCATCCCCTCCGGTTTGTTCACCACAATGATGTGGTCATCTTCGTATATTATCTCCAGTGACTGTTTCATCGTCTGTTATTCTTCGGGAATATGGTTTGTTATTCTTCGGGAATATGCTCGGTTGAGGAGATGAAGAGGATTATATCACCCTCGTGCAGCTCCATCTGGCCGTTTGGTATGATGTATTCTTCCCCTCGTTTGATTATCATTGCCAGGTGCCCTTTGGGGATGTTCATTGTGGCAAGGGTGTTGCCGTGGCTGAGCATCTTTCTGGTGACGGCAATCTCATTGAGGGAGGTGCTGAGTTCGTCGGGAATAAGGATGTCAAACTCTTTCTCCGGCTCAGGTGGAAGGTCGAGTTGGAGCTTTTTTGCAAACCAGCCTATGCTCATTCCTTGCAGTACGAGTGATACAAGGGTGATGAAGAATACAATGTTGAATATGTTGTTTGATCCTGGAATCTGGGCTACAACGGGGTAGGTGGCAAAGATGATTGGAACGGCTCCGCGCAATCCCACCCAGGAGATGAAGGTCTGAGCTTTCAAAGGTATTTTCCCGAATGGTGCCAGGCAGGTGAAGATGCTCAATGGGCGTGCCACAAACATCATGAATGCCCCAATGAGGATGCCCGGAATGGCCACCTCCTTAAGCTCGTGAGGGTTTACCAGCAGGCCGAGGGTGAGGAACATTATTACCTGGAACAGCCAGGTGAGGGAGTCCATGAAGAGGCTCATCTCCCTTTTGAGGAGCACTTTGCTGTTCCCGACAACGAGTCCCGCCATGTATACTGCAAGGTATCCGTTGCCCCCTATGGAATCTGTTATGGCAAAGGTGATGAAGACCACACTAAGCAGCATAACAGAGTAGAGTGCAGTATTGGTGAGGGATATCTTGTTTATGAGCCATACAATTCCTTTTCCTATGAGCACGCTCAGGATTATTGCGTAGCCGAACTGTTTTGCCATGTCAATTGCTATATCCCATCCTCCAATCTCGCCAGGGTTCTTTATTACCTGTATGAGTATGATGGTGAGCATATAGGCCATAGGGTCGTTACTACCGCTTTCCAGCTCAAGAAGCGGCTTGAGGTTGTGTTTGAGCTGCATTTTCTGTGAACGGAGTATGCTGAACACGGAGGCCGAGTCTGTTGAGGACATTGTGGCGGCCAGCAGGAACGAGGCCAGAAGCGAAAACTGGATGTTCATTCCGGCAAACATGCAGAGGCAGTATATGAAGGCTCCGGTGAGGAGCGTGGTAAGCAGAAGGGCCAGTGTTGAGAGGATGAGTCCCGGGGTTATAATGGGTTTGATATCGGATATCTTGGTGTCCATACCGCCCGTGAACAGGATAATGCTCAGGGCTATCATTCCTATGAACTGTGCGCTGTGTGGGGAGTTGAACTGCAGGCCCAGGCCGTCTGACCCGAAGAACATTCCTACAAGGAGGAAGAGCAAGAGGGTTGGGATTCCAAATTTGAAGCCTGTCTTGCTTACAAGGATGCTTACAAATACCAGTACAGCTCCCAGTAACAGTATGTTTTCGCTGGTAAAAATCATTACTCTTTTTGTTAAACTACAAAATTACAAAAATAATGTTGCATTTTTCCGTAACTTTGTGTGATATGAGAAAGAATGCAATTATAGTTTTGTTTTTGACCATTTTCCTCCCGAATGTGCTCTCTGCCCGGATGGCGCAGCCTGGAGATACAGCTGCCGCAGCGCAGTTTCATAATTTGCAGGTAGGCAATATGGTTTCTGCCACTACGGTGCTGCCGGAGGATACAGTTGCCACAGCGCAGCGTAATAATTCGCAGGTAGGCTCTCTGTTCAGTGCCCCTGTGGAGCTCCATAAATTTGATGCAAGGGAACTGATTGTTCCTGCTGCACTTGTGGGTATAGGTGCAATAGGGTCTCAGATTGACTTCATAAAGGAGATGGATTTCGGTTTGCGTGATTTGGATTTCCGCAAACATCACGGGTTTGTGATAGAGGATGTGCTACAGTATGTTCCGTTGGCATCTGTATATGCCTTGAAATTGTCGGGAGTAAAATCTGCCCACAGTTACCTGGATGCCACTGTACTTGCGGCGGGTTCTTTTTGTGTTACGGGTGCGGCGGTGCTTCTCCTCAAGAAGGTTGTTGATGAGGAACGCCCTAACGGTAGGGATTTTGATTCGTTTCCGAGCGGTCACGCAGCCAAGGCGTTTATGGGGGCGGAGCTGCTCAGGAGGGAGTATAAGGATACCCCTGTGATTGGATATGCAGGGTACGCAGTAGCGGCGGCGAGTTCCCTTATGAGGGTGAAACATTCTGAACATTGGCTTCCCGACATTATTGCGGGTGCAGGTATAGGCATTTTGGGTACCCAGGTGGCATATTGGGTAGCCCCTTCACTGCAGAAGATCCTTTTTGGAAGGTTGATTGATCGAAAGGGGTTGAAATCCAGTGACTTTGCCTTTGTGGGTATGCCGTTCAGCAACGGAGAAGTTACCGGTGTTTCCCTGGCTTTGGTTTTCTAGGTTTTGAGGGGACGGCTTGAGGGTCCCGGCTCCGGCTTTTCCGGCTTGGGGTCTGCCCAATTGGTTTCTGGTACCAAAATTTATTGTTCCATTATGATTAAAAATTTTCTTGTTGAAAAAGGTGACCCTATTACCCCGCAGGTAAGGGAGAGTTTGCCGGATACTTTTACAAATCCGTTCAGCTACTCTCCGCATCCACTTTGTGTGGAGGCGATGGAGCAGGTGTGCAAGTATATCTCCTCCAACAGGAAAATTGCTTCTTTGGGACTTTTGCGCGAGGGGAAGATGTTCGGTGTGCTGGTTGCCGAGTCTCCATCAGGTGAACTGGGTTATTTGGCAGCATATTCCGGTGTGCTGGATTATTTGCCTTATGCCGGCAGTTGTAATGCTTTTGAGGGTAACAGTGCATATTCCGGTTCATCCTGTGGTTGCGGTACGGGAGTTGATGGCGGCTGCAATTTTTTTGTGCCTCCTGTGTATGACCTTACGTCAAGCGAGAGTTTTTTTCCGGCTGAGGAGGCAGAAATAACCGATTTAAACGATTATATACGGGATTTGCATCACGATTCCTTTGCTCAGGGTGTGTTGGAAAGGATGGAGGAGATCCGTTCTTGTTACAAGGCTGAGATTGTACGGTTGCAGGAGATTTATGAAGAGGGAAAGAAGCGGCGTGATGCCTTGAGGGCCTCTGGTGTTAAAGGGGATGAATTGGCTGCGTTGCTCAGGGAAAGCCAGTTCCAGAAAGGGGAGATTAAGCGTGCGGTTAAGAGGATGAATGAGGAGCTTGAGCCTTATGTTCAGGAGAATGCAGCTTATGAGAGAGCCCTGGAGAAGGCAAAAAAGGAGCGGAAGGAGAAATCTGCAGCTTTGCAGAGAAAAATTTTTGACCATTTCTCTTTCCTCAATGCAAGAGGGGAGGAGAGGTCGCTTCTGAATATTTTTGGGGGTGTGGTTCCACCTGCTGGTGCAGGTGAATGTGCCGCACCAAGATTGTTGCAATATGCGTTTTTAAACGGGTATCATCCGATTGCAATGGGTGAATTCTGGTATGGAGGTGATAAACTTGGCCGCCGTGAGGGTGAATTCTACCCTTCTTGCAAGGGCAAGTGCGGCCCCATTCTGGGACATATGCTTCAGGGTTTGAAGGTGGATTCCGTAGCCTTTCACTCTTCCTATGGTTGTGATCCTCTTCCCGATGATTCCTTGTTGAACATCATCTATGAGGATGAGTACCTGCTTGCTGTTGACAAACCTGCCGGTATCCTCTCTGTTCCGGGAAAGGATCCGTCTGAAAGGTGCGTGCAGCAGCTGCTGAAGGGGATGAAAAGGTTGCCTAGTGATTTTGCAGCCCCCGGCGGAGATTCTGCTGCCCCGGGGAATGACTTCCCTACCCGGAGTTTTGGTGCTTCCCCCGATGGAGATTCTGCCGCCCCAGGCAGTGACTTTTGGATGGTCCACAGGCTGGACATGCATACGTCGGGAGTATTGTTGCTGGCCAAAAATGAGGAGGTTTACAAGTTGCTCCAGAGGCAGTTCCTGAGCAGGGGTGTTGAAAAGTGCTATGTGGCTGTGCTGGATGGTGTGGTTGGGACTGAGGGTTCAGGCAGCGGTGTAGTATGGAAGGGTGTAGGTGCTGGGGAGATTTCCCTGCCGCTGATGGCCGATTATGAGAACCGTCCGTTGCAGTGTGTTGATTTTGAGAGGGGTAAGCCTGCATTTAGCCGTTTTGAGACGGTTCGTGTTGCGGGAGGCAAAACATTTGTGAAGTTCTGGCCGGTTACTGGCCGCACCCATCAGTTGCGGGTGCACGCTGCCCATCCGCTGGGGCTCAATACCCCAATTGAAGGGGATCTGCTGTACGGGAAGTTGTCGGGAAGATTGATGCTGCATGCCCATACTGTTAAGTTTGTGCATCCGGTTACCGGTGCCGCTATGGAGCTGGTTGCCCCAATTCCTCCACAGATGCAACCCGATTTGTGGATGCTCGGGGGTGCTCAGTAGCGTTTGGCCACGCCGGAGGGTGCATTTGTGGGTGCACGGGGGTGTCACGGGGCCGCGTACAGGAGGTGTGGTGCTAGAGTACCCGTATCTGCAGGATTTGGGTGGTGGAGGTGGTAACTTTTACGCTGCCGGCAATCTGGAGGCCGGGGAGGCAGATGATTTTTCCGGTGGCATCGCACAGCACCATTACATTTCCTTTGTGCAGGTTTTCAAACTTTATATCCGAGAGGTAATCAGTCACCTTTTTGCTCCCTTTCAGTCCGATAGGGGAAAAGCGGTCGCCTGCTGCCACAGGACGGCACTCGAGCGGCATCTGTACCTTATCCGCATCCATGTACAGGGTAGGGCATAGCTCCTCGGAGGTATCCTTGCGGGTGCGCCATGCCTCACGCGGAATTACTGTGGTATCTATTTTCAGCGGCTGTGTAGCGGCAACATTCAGGTAGAATTTCAGCAATCCCCTCTCTTTCACAGCAATAATCTCTCCGCTTCCCGACAAGAATTTTTTTGGCCCCTCCTCTTCCTTGAGACTGTTGCAGATGTTTTCTATGATTGCAGGGGAGAACCCGAGCGGGTATGCTATCTGATATACCCAGAATTCCCATTCTGTTTGGGCCATCAGTTGCGGCAGTTCCACTATGCATACAATCATGGAATATTTCCCATACTCGGCATCTATGCAGTTGAGCCTGAGGTTGAGGCCGCAGAATGAGTGGGAGAACTTGCTCTCCACCAGTTCCTGGAACAGTTCAAAGGTGTGGCAGAGTTCGTTGCATTTTTCACTTATGTGTTGTTGCAGGACATTTGATGCCTGCTGGAAATGTCTGATGTTGCGGTTAAAGGTTGCCGTTACTGACGGGTTTATCCTGGCCAGTTGGGGAAATACCTCGTTGCGGATCCTGTTGCGGGAGAAGTCGCTCAGGAGGTTTGTGCTGTCGGTACGGAAAGGAACCTTGAACTTCAGTGCGTATTTCTCAATCTGCCCGCGGGAATAGCTCAAAAGGGGACGGATAATGAATTGTCGGGAAGATGTACTGGCTGTTGCGTCTGCCCTTGCTGCTCCGGCCGCTCCTTCCGCTCCAGCTGCTGCTTCCGCTTCCGGTGCCCCGGTTGCTCCTTCCGCTCCAGCTGCCCCTGCCGCTGCTTCCGCTTCTGGTGCCCCGGTTGCTGCTTCTGCTCCAGCTGCCTCCTCCTCTGCTGCGAATTCCAGCAACACCTTCTCGCGGATGCCGGTAATCCCCTCAATGCCACAGCCACGGGTGAGGTTGAGCAGGAGAGTTTCTGCGTTGTCGTTGGCGTTGTGAGCTATTGCAAGGAAATTGTATCCGTGCTGCTGCATCAGCCCGTAGAACCAGTTGTAGCGGAGGTCGCGGGCAGCCATCTCAACGGAGATGCCATTCTCTGCGGCATACTCTTTTGTGTTGAAACTCGTGGTGTGGAGTGTAATGTTGTGTTCTGAGCACCAGTCGGTTACCATTTGGGTATCAGCATCACTCTCCTCTCCGCGCAAATTGAAGTTTACGTGGGCAACGGCTATAGTCAGATCCAGCTGGCTGTGGACAAGGGCATCCAGCATGCACATAGAATCCACCCCGCCGCTCACTGCTGCGAGAACACTGCTGCCGTAATCCACCCCAAGCTCGTGGAGCCTCTTTTTAAAGCCATATCTGAACATAATCTTTACCTTATTTCTTCTACAAATTTACTTATTTTTTGTGTTATATTTGTGTTTAAATGATTGTTGTACCAAAATTTACGTTTATGAAAAAGTTTTTGCTTGTAATTTTGGCTGTAATTGTGGCTCTCCCTTTGACAGCCCAGACAAATGATAAGAAACAGCGTCCTGAACTTGCCTTAGGCAGTGCTATGCCGCAGTTTGTTTTGGAGTCTTCTGTTTACGGTAAAGTTTCATCTGCAGACCTTAAGGGTAAGGTTGTGCTAATCAATATGTTTGCCACCTGGTGCGGCCCTTGCCAGAAGGAGCTTGCTGAGGTTAAGGATGTGCTTTGGCCTAAATTCAAGGATAACGGCTCCTTTAAGATGCTTGTGATTGGACGTGAGCATACAGATGACCAGCTGCAGAAGTATAATGAGAAGAAAGGGTTCACTTTCCCTCTTTACCCAGATCCTTCACGTGCAGTGTATTCCCTTTTTGCAGATATTACCATTCCGCGTACTTATCTTTACAATAAGGAGGGCAAGCTGATATATTCTTCCATAGGTTATTCGGAGGAGGAGTTCGGCAAACTTCTGAAAGCT
>JAFOER010000113.1 GCA_017380095.1 Bacteroidales bacterium | reverse complement strand
GGAGGATTGCGGTACATTGAGAGGTCTTGTTGCAACAGCCATCAAGAACAAGGACGACATTGTTGAGAGCTTGTACGACAGAATTTTGGGTAGAACTACCGTTCACGATGTATACAACCCTCTTACCGGTGAGAAGATCATTGGTGCAGGTGAGGAGATTACCGAGGATATTGCAGCTCTAATTGAGTCATTGCCGATTGAGGCTGTTGAGATCCGTTCAGTACTTACCTGTGAGAGCAAGAAGGGCGTTTGTGCAAAATGTTACGGACGTAACCTTGCAAGGGGCCGTATGGTTGAGAAAGGTGAGGTTGTTGGTGTAATTGCAGCTCAGTCTATCGGTGAGCCAGGTACCCAGCTTACACTTCGTACTTTCCACGTCGGTGGTACTGCATCAGGTAGCGTATCTGAGAGTGAGATCAAATCAAAATATGAGGGTAAGGTTGAGTTTGAGGAGTTGAGGACAATTACAAAAGTTGAGGGTGACACTACCAGAGAGATTGTAGTTGGCCGTACAGCCGAGATGAAGATTGTTGATGCAAATACAGGCATCACTTTGTCGCAGTACAATATCCCTTACGGTGCAGATTTGTTCAAGAAGGACGGTGAGGCCGTTTCAAAAGGTGACCTTATCTGTAAATGGGACCCATATAACGCAGTAACCATCACAGAGCTTGCCGGTAAGGTAGTTTATGATGGCCTTGTAGAGGGTGTTACTTACAGGGAGGAGTCTGCTGATGAGTTCTCATTGCATAGAGATAAAGTTGTAATTGAGAGCAGGGACAAATCAAAGAACCCTAGTGTGAGAATCGTTGATGCCGACGGCAATGACCTTAAACAGTACAACTTGCCTGTAGGTGCGCACATTATGGTAGAGAACGGTCAGGAGCTTGTAGCCGGTGACATCCTTATCAAGATCCCTCGTGCAATCGGCAAATCAGGTGATATCACCGGAGGTCTTCCTCGTGTAACCGAGTTGTTTGAGGCACGTAACCCATCCAACCCTGCAATTGTATCTGAGATCAATGGTGAGGTTCTAATGGGCAAGATCAAACGTGGTAACAGGGAGATCATTGTAAAGAGCAAGACCGGTGAGGAGAAACGTTACCTTGTTCCGCTTTCAAAACAGATCCTTGTACAGGAGAACGACTATGTACGCGCAGGTATGCCACTTTCTGACGGTGCAATTGCTCCAGCAGACATCTTGGCTATCCAGGGTCCTACAAAGGTTCAGGAGTATATCGTTAACGAGATCCAGGAGGTTTATCGCCTTCAGGGTGTGAAGATCAACGACAAGCACTTTGAGATCATTGTAAGACAGATGATGCGTAAAGTTGAGATTGTTGATCCGGGTGATACAAGATTCCTTCCTGAGCAGCTTGTTGACAAGTGGGAGTTCATGCAGGAGAATGATGAGATCTGGGACAAGAAAGTTATCCTTGATGCAGGTGATTCACAGACTTTGAAAGCAGGTCAGATTGTAAGCGTAAGAAGATTGAGGGACGAGAACTCTATCTTGAAACGTCAGGATCTTAAACTTGTTGAGGCAAGGGATGCAGTTCCTGCAACTTCAAACCAGGTTCTTCAGGGTATTACCAGAGCAGCGTTGAAGACAAGCAGCTTTATGTCTGCAGCTTCATTCCAGGAGACAACCAAAGTACTTAGCGAGGCAGCTATCCACGGTAAGGTTGATACATTGGAGGGTCTTAAGGAGAACGTTATCTGCGGTCATCCTATCCCTGCCGGTACCGGCCAGAGAGAATACGAGAAACTTATCGTTGCATCTATGGAGGATTACCAGAGAATGGCAAGGGCAAGACAGGCCAAAGAGCAGGCTGAGTAATATAAATTGCTATATAAGAAGAGGTGAACAGAAAATGTTCACCTCTTTTTATTATATTTGTGTTTTGTATATAATTATCGGGAAAATGGCTATTATTAGAGAGTTAAGAGGGTTTACCCCCAAATTTGGAAAGGATTGCTTCCTTGCAGAGAATGCTGCCATCATTGGTGACGTTACAATGGGTGACGATTGCAGCATCTGGTACGGTACCGTACTGAGAGGTGATGTAAATACCATAAAGATTGGTGACAGAGTGAACATTCAGGACGGCGCAGTTGTACATACATTGTACGAGAGGTCTGTAAGTGAAATTGGAAATGATGTATCTGTAGGTCACAATGCAATTATCCACGGTGCAAAAATCGGCAACAACGTTCTTATAGGTATGGGTGCAATCATTATGGACAATGCCGTTGTTCCCGACAATACCATCATTGCAGCCGGTGCAGTTGTGTTGAGCAATGCTGTCCTTGAACCGGGTGTATATGCGGGAATTCCGGCAAAAAAAGTGAAGGATTCTTCTGATGCTGTGCGTGATGCGGCATACAAGAACGCACAGGGATACCTTATGTACAAGGATTGGTATAAAGAGTAAAAACAATCAATAAACTTTATAATCATGAAAAAATTACTTCTAATTGGAGCAGCAGCATTGATGGCTGCATGTTCTTCACAGCCTGAGAGCGGCTATACCGTTAACGTAACCGTTACCGGTGATTTGACTCAGTTGCCTAATGATACCCTTGTCCTTACAGGTGGTACAAGAAAGGCCCCTGTAGCTGATACAGTGGTGCTTGTAAACGGTAAAGCTACCTTCAAAGGTGAGACAACTACCCCAACTTACTACAGACTTACTTTCAACGGAAAGAAAGCAATCAAGAGCATCTTTCTTGAGAATGCAAAATACAATGTGACTTTTGATGCTGCAGATCCTGCAAAAGCTGTTGTAGAGGGTGGCGAGATCCAGTCGTTCATTTCAACTATGAATGCAAAAAGGGATGAGTTGTATGCTGCTGCAAAACTTGATTCCCTTATGAAAGTATACGGCAAGTTGAGCGATGAGGAGAAAGCTGCAGTAAGGGAGGCCTACAGCAATGCAGAAAAACAGATCAGCGAGATGAACGATGCATACCTTGCAGCAAACCCTGCTTCTGCATACGCACTTTACACTGTAGCTTCTACAATCGGCGATATTCCAGTTGCTGAGTTGGATGCAAAATTGGCTACATTCGATACAATGGCAGTTTATGCAAACAACGAGCTTTTGAAAGATGCAAAAGAGACTGCTGCATTGATCAAATCATTGCAGCCAGGCAACAAGGCTCCTGATTTCGTTCAGAACGACCCTGACGGAAAACCTGTAAAATTCTCTGACATCTACTCAAAGAACAAACTTACAATGGTAGACTTCTGGGCAAGCTGGTGCGGTCCTTGCCGTGCATTCAACCCTGATCTTGTAAAAATCTACAAGAAATTCCACAAAAAAGGTTTTGAGATTCTTGGCGTATCTCATGACAAATCTTACGATGCATGGGTAAAAGGTATCAAAGATGACAAACTTACATGGCCACAGGTTTCAGACCTTAAATACTGGGACAATGAGGTTGGCAAGATGTACTATGTAAGATATATTCCTCAGAACATTTTTGTTGACCAGAACGGTATCATCGTTGGAAGACAGATTGACAAACCTGAGGTTGCAGGTTTCATTGAGGAGTTCTTGAAGAAATAATCATTCCCTATACACACAAAAGGCTTTCGGCAACGGAAGCCTTTTTTTGTACCCTTCCGCCCCCAGTGCTCCCGGCTTTTCTTCCCGACAAATTATACCTTCGTTTAAACTATACAACTGCAGAATTTCCACTACAGCAAAAATAAAGGTCATGCTCCGCCTTCGACCAGGCTAACAATCTATTGCATCTGCACCTGATTTCCTGACTCGAAAATGCATGAGTGCGTCATCCCGGATGCATTTTCTCAGACAGACGGAAATCTGACGGCACATCTGCAATGATTGTCTACGCCGTCTCAGGAGTCACCTGACCTTTATTTCTTCCGTTGCAATTCTGCATTTGGTT
>JAFOER010000112.1 GCA_017380095.1 Bacteroidales bacterium | reverse complement strand
TTACATACAAGTAAGGTTTTGGACCCTCACCTATTGTGTTAAGGTAATTCTCCCTTCTCTCTCTTCTTGCTCTGATTTTAGCGATGCTTGAATCTACAACAGGCTGAAGAGCAGCCTCAATTGCAGCTTTGTCAGCAACCTCTATCTTGGTAAGATCCAAAGTACCTGCTGCAACTTTCTCAGCAACTTCCTGAGCAGAAAGGCCTGTGCTTACCATTGCATTTGCAATGTAGAACAAAACGCCCTCACCAAGAACACCTTTAGATTTAAGATCATCAACAATAACGTTTGGAAGCGGAACCTGATTCTCGTCAACTCCGTCAATTCCCATAAGTCTACACAATGTACGCTCAACAGCTACAGTTGTCTTAGACTCAACAAAAGCCTGAACCTCATTGGCAATCTCTTTAGCCAACGATTTAGCGTGTTCAACCTTTTTAAAATCCAATCCTAGTTTACTTTGCATAAAATTGTATGTTAGTTATTCAAGTTTCTTTTAGTACACTCAATCCATTGCAGATCAATACCCAGGCTCTCTGCAATTGCCACTGCCTCGTGAGGCACGTCACCACAGTGGGTAACCTCTAGGGTATAATCCATAATATTGTCCCTCAATCCTTTAACCCTGTATCTCTTTACATTCCCGTTAAGGATGTTGTAATGGGTAGTAAGGACAAAACCTCCTTTTATCTCTCCAAGCACATCAAGCAACCCTTCTACAAGGGCAGTACCCTCCACAGGGTTTGTAGTACGTGCAGGCTCATCAACAAGGGCAAGCATGTTCCTCCCCTCCCTTATTTTCAGCACAACCTTGTTTATTGCCATCATCTCGGCAGCAAAGGAAGAAATTCCCTTCTCAATGCTCTGGTCGTCCCCAATGCACAAAGCCACCTCATCAACCAGATTCACGCAACAGTCATGCGCTGCAACGCCAAAACCGAACTGAGTAAGCAACTGGTTAAGTGCCAGTGATTTGAGCACCACTGTCTTTCCTCCCATATTGGCACCTATAATGGTTACCGGCTCCCTCTCAAACTCAATGTCAACAGGCATATACTCCTTTCCTTTGGCCACAAGTGCATCTTTCACCGCCGGATTGAACATTCCGTTGTAGAATGTCTCGCCATCCTCCACCACAACCGGGAAACACAACCCCAGTTTCTTCATCTGCCCCGCCTTGGCAATGAGAATATCCAAAAACGACAGATTCCTCAATGCAACGGACAAATCGCCTGCAAATTCCCTCAATCTTCCCGACAGCATTTCCCTTATCTCCAACTCAAGGTCGGCATTCCTCTGCAACAGCACAGCCAATTGCTGCCTTTTATCGTCGGGAAGCTCCTCTCCATTGCCCTGGATTGCCTTAATCTGCTTTCTCACCTCCCTCAATTCATCTGAATATGAATCATATACATAGAAAGATGGAATATTCACCCCGTCGGGATCAAGAATCTCCACAACCTTCTCAAGGTGAGGCAACCCAACTGCAACTATATTCTGCTCCTGCAACAATACAAGAACCTCAGAAGAGACAATTGCAAGATACTTTACTTCAAAGAGCTCAATATCATCAAGGACAGTACCGTTTTCCAATCTGCTCAAAGTTGTATGTATATCCTTAAGGCACATCAACTTGTGGGCAATCTTGGTACAATCCTTATCGTAAATCTCATTCAATCTGCGGTAATGGAAATCAATCTCCCTCTTGGTTGTCATCATCTCTCCCTCAAGCAACATCTTCCTGCCACAAGGAGATATGATATCCAACGTATCATACATAAACCTTAAACCGCAATCTATTTCCAGCGCAGACTTAAATGTCATAATTGTTCTTAACTATATCATAAACCGGAAGCCCAAGGGCATCCTGTAATTTTTCACACAAAATGTCGCTATCCAAAACATAACCGTTTGGAGCGGTAGGGTTCACGCAAACAGCAATCAGCTTGCTCTTCTGCAGAACCTTAATCTTTCCTCCCCTCGCACAAAAGACCCTGTAACACTGTTCAGTAACAAAAATCTTTGTAAAATCCTTCACCACCAGGGTAACATTCTTCACATTCTTTGAATCAGCAACCAGATTCAAAAGCTTGTCTGTAAGTGCACCCACTGTAAAAATCAACCTCATACCGGCCGTAATGTCACTCTTCAAAGAGCTCAAAGCCAATGCGGAAGTCAATTTGAAATCAATTATATTATCCTCAAAATCAACACCCCACACACCACTCTCAATATCGCATAAAGTGTCTCTGACAACATCATCCAGCTTTGGCAACCCAATCATCTCCACAACAAACCTGGTCTTCTGCACCAGAGTATTGATATTGGAAGAAAAAGCCGCACCCGTAGAGAGCACCATAGCCTTGCTGATGGCTGGAGAAGCGGAACTCAACCTTGAAATTGCCCCATCAATGATTGTAAGGTCAATTCCAAACTTCTGTACACCCGCAACCCATCTTCTCAACGATACTCCCGACGAAGGCCCGGAAATGAGCGCCTTGCCGCCAACAGCCACCTTAGCCGTCAAAATCCTTCCCAAAGAACTTCTTTCATTTGTAATCTCAACCAGTTCACTCACAAGGCGTCTCTCCTTGTAATGCATCTCAGCAGTTGAGAAATACATCCCTTCCCTCAAGAAAATCTCAGGTTTCTTAGTAGATGTAACCTGATCCTTGTTCTCTCCGTCTATACCTATTGAGGTTACCGCTACCCGCTTGTGTTGCAGCGGTAACCTTGATAGGATATAATTCAAACACTCTGTCTTGCCAACATTTTTCTCCAAGCCTACAATAGACAAGCTGTCATATTTTAGAATCTCATTGATAAACGGCATAGACAGAAGTATTTATACTATTTCTTAGATCTCTCTTTTCTGCTGAGTACCGAAGGCTCAATAGCCATACCTTTACCCTCAAGCAAAGAAGATACACCCTCGATAGATTTGTTCTGAGCAGCTTTGCAGTACTCGCAGTTGCACTCGTTCTTGTAATCTGTAGGCTCTGTGTAAGTAGTGATAACACCCTCAAAGTTTCTAAGAACAACTTTGCCTGGAGCCTGTGAAATAACGTACTGAGGCATAACTGGAGTTTTTCCGCCACCACCTGGAGCGTCAACTACGAATGTAGGAACTGCATAACCTGAAGTATGTCCTCTCAAGCCCTCAATGATCTCAATACCTTTAGATACTGGAGTACGGAAGTGCTCGATACCCATAGAAAGGTCACACTGGTAGATGTAGTAAGGTCTTACACGCATCTTAACCAACTCATGCATAAGTTTCTTCATAGTGTTTACACAGTCGTTAACACCTCTTAGAAGAACTGTCTGGTTACCTAGAGGAATACCTGCATTAGCCAATTTTGCACAAGCCTCAGCTGCCTCTTTGGTTACCTCCTGTGGATGGTTGAAGTGAGTGTTCAACCATACTGGATGATACTTCTTAAGCATGTTTACAAGGTCGTCAGTAATACGCTGAGGACAAACAACTGGAGTTCTTGAACCAAGTCTGATGATCTCTACGTGAGGGATAGCTCTAACGCGTGAGATGATGTACTCCAATCTCTCGTCGCTTACGCACAAAGAGTCACCACCTGAAAGAAGCACGTCTCTAACCTGTGGAGTTTTAGCGATATACTCGATAGCCTTGTCAATTCTGTCAATAGCGCTCTCGCCATCTTTCTGGCCTGCGAAACGTCTTCTTGTACAGTGACGGCAGTACATAGAGCACATGTCAGTGATAAGAAGAAGAACGCGGTCCGGATATCTGTGAGTCAAACCAGGAACTGGAGAATCCTCATCCTCGTGTAGAGGGTCCAAAAGGTCTGCAGGAGACTGGTAAGTCTCTTTACCTGTAGGAACAGCCTGTTTTCTTACTGGACAATCAGGATTGTTAGGGTCAATCAAACTGATGTAGTAAGGGGTAATTGCCATTCTCAATGTCTGAAGGGTCTTTTTAACACCCTCTTCCTCCTCTGGAGTAAGAGTCACGTATTTCTTAAGATCCTCAAGAGTCTCGATTCTATTTTTTACCTGCCATTTCCAATCGTTCCACTGCTCGTCAGTAACATTTGGGAATAGCTCATAACGTCTTGATTCCATAATAGTTATAATAAGTTAATTTATACGTACAATTTTTCAAAGAGATCCCTGATACCCTGGGATTCCCTAATTATGTCGAGTGTAAGGTTGGCATGGCCTTTGGCAAAACCGTTGCCCACGATAAGGTTGATGTCCTTTCCTACACCCTCGGCTCCTAAAGCAGCCCTTGTAAAACTTGTTGCCATAGAGAAGAAGTAAACACTACCCCTTCCTTTGGTAACAAGAATGGAGGTCATCTCGGTAGAAGGTACATTCACATTGTTGATGGTAACGTCACATCCTCTGCCTCCGGTTATGGCCATTACCTTATGGTAAACATCCATAACATTGGTAGCATCTGCCACAATTACATCTGTAGCCAATCCCAAATCCTTGATTCGCTGGGCATTGACCTCAGAATACTCAACAACTATAACTTTACCGTACTGTCCTACATTCTTCATTGCCTGATAGCAGCACAAGATTCCGGATTTTCCGCCACCACCGATAATACACACTATCTCACCCTCTGTAACAAGCCTGTCAACCTGCGCCGGTGCACCTGCAACATCCAAAGCTGCCAAAGCAAGCTTTTCTGGAATGTCATCCGGTAAAACAGCAAACAAGCCACTCTCAAACAAGATAGCTTGTGCGTCAACATCAACCTGCTCAGAATCAGGCGACAAGTGTTTGATTGAATTGATTTTAAGCGGAGTAAGCGACAAAGATACCAGGGTAGCAATCTTGTCTCCCACTTTCAGTTTCTGCGTATTTGGGAATTTTGGACCAATCTCCTTAATTGTACCAATAAGCATACCGCCCGAACCTGTAACCGGATTCTGCATCTTTCCCCTGTCTGAAACAATGGAAAGGATCATGTTTTTCATGCTCTCCGGATTGGCTCCGCAAGCCTGCTTTATCTGTGTATAGCTGGCTGAATCAATGTTAAGTGTCTGTACATCTATAAGAATTTCATTCTCGTAGATTTCCATAGTATTATCAAGCTTTAAAGCCGGCTGGGGCAAAGTCCCCGCCGGATTTAAAACTCGGTGTGTTCCGTATCTGCAACCGCCTGTCAACATAATCTTAAATTATGCGTACAACTCAGTAAATACTTTTCTTAGTGTCTCACACTCTCTCAACTCCTGAAGAGTGAACTCAGCGTGACCTTTAGTATAACCGTTACCAATGATCATATTAACGTCTGAACCGATACCCTCAGCACCTAGAGCAGCTTTTGTAAAGCTTGTAGCCATAGAGAAGAAGTATACTATACCGTCGTCTTTAGTACAAAGAACTGCAGTCATCTCCTGATCAGGAACGTTTACACAGTTGATTGTAACGTCAGCCATCTTGCCGTCAGTAAGTTTAGAAACAAGCTCGTTAACCTGTACTGGAGTCATGCCGCCAACGCTCTCTACTACGTCACAGAATCCAAGATCCTTGATACGCTGAGTACTTCTCTGAGAGTTTGTCAAACCGATAACTTTACCTGTTACACCAACGCGTTTTTTAGCCTCGTAGCAGCAAAGCATACCTGATTTTCCACCAGCACCAAGAATAACTACATTCTGGCCATACTGGCAAAGTTTTGCAGTCTGTGCAGGAGCACCAGCTACGTCAAGAGCTGAAAGTGCAAGCTTCTCTGGAAGGTCAGCAGGAATCTTAGCGTAGATACCGCTCTCAAACAGGATAGCTTTACCTTTGATGTCAACCTGGTCTACATCTGGACGGATCTCAACGATCTCATCAATTCTAAGTGGAGTAAGTGACAAAGATACTAGAGTAGCGATACGGTCACCCTCCTGAAGATCGATTTTACCTTTAAGAGCGTCACCAATTTTCTCAACTTTACCAAGTAGCATACCACCTGAACCGGTACGGCGGTTACGGTGTTTACCCTGCAACTCAACGTTGTAGAAAATCTCTTTCTTAACCTCTTCCATGATCTGCTCCTCAGTTGCACCCTCTCCAGCCTGCTGTTTAGCATAGTTGTGGATATCTGTAAAAGAAGCTGAGTCGATATTAAGTGTCTGAACATCAATCAAGATCTCGTTATCGTAGATCTCGTCCATGTTGTTGTCAATTTTGTTGGCTGGCTGTGGAAGAACACCAGCTGGCTCAATCACGCGGTGTACACCGTATTTGTTACCTTTTTTCTGCATAGTTTTATATTTTTAACGTTTTATACCTTATTATATATTATTATCTTGCTTTAAGACCCAAAATTTCACGAGCCTCAGCAGAAGTTGCAACCTCTCTGCCCAACTCTTTTGCCATACGTACAACTTTGGCAACCATCTCACCGTTAGATTTTGCAAGAACACCTTTCTCAATGTAGATGCTGTCCTCAAAACCTACGCGAACGTTACCGCCCATTGCAATCGCAGCAGCAGCAAGATTGAACTGGTGTCTTCCGATACCGGTAGCTGTCCAGGTTGAACCTGCAGGGATAGCGTTTACCAACCAGCAAAGGTTCTGAACAGTTGCAGGAGTACAACCGGGAACGCCCAATACGAAGTTGAACTGCATAGGAGCACCAGGAACCTGGCCTTTCTTAGCCATGTTCAGGATAGTGTCAAGGTGACCCATCTCAAAGCACTCGTACTCAGGTTTGATATTGTTCTCAAGCATTCTCTGGCCGAACGCTCTCATGATAGGCATAGTATTCTCAAATACCTCATCACCGAAGTTGCAAGTACCGCAGTCAAGTGTTGCCATCTCAGGGAAAAGCTCAGTTGGCTGAAGACGCTCCTCTGCAGACATACCTACTGCACCACCTGTTGAAGGGATAAGGATAACATCTGGACACTCTTTGTAAATTGCATCAATGCACTCTTTGAAACGTGCCTTGCTCTGGGTAGGAGTACCGTCATCCTCCCTAACGTGCAAGTGAACGATAGCTGCACCTGCATCTACTGCTGATTTAGCCTCTCTTACAATCTCCTCTACAGTATAAGGAACTGCAGGGTTCTGCTCTTTGGTTACCTCAGCACCGCAAATAGCGGCAGTAATTATAAGTTTAGCCATATCCGATTATTTTTTATTTCTCTGGCATTTAACTGGAACTACGCAAGTACCGCTTGCTTTACATACAAGGATTGGCTCCTCAAGTACATCAGCAGCTGAATCAGAGATATCAGGACGAGGTACGATAACTTTCTTAGCCTCAAATACCATCTTTCTTGAAGAATTGCCTGTAGAAACGATCTCACCTGTAGCCTCAATGTAATCACCGGCATAAACAGGAGCCATGAACTCTACGCTGTCATAAGCTTTAAACAAACCCTCGTCACCATCATTGATGATAAGAAGCTCAGTAGCAACATCACCGAAAAGGTTCAACATTCTTGCACCATCTACAAGATTTCCACCATAATGAGCATCATGACAGCTCATTCTAACTCTAATCAAAGCTTTTTTAGTCATAGTCTAAAGTTTTAAATGTTTATTTTGAGTAAATATAGTCAACGAAAATTGCAGGGGTATGAACCTGCTCAGGAGCAATCTCACCTGTTTTTACAACCTTCTCAGCCTCTACGATAACAACGTCTGCTGCAGTTGCCATAAGAGGGTTGAAGTTCTGTGTTGTACCAACGTAAACAAGGTTACCGTCCTCATCAGCAAGGGTAGCGCCCAATAGAGCGATATCAGCCTTGATAGGTTTCTCCAAAAGATACTCTTTGCCGTCTACAGTAATCACCTCTTTACCCTCAGCTACAACAGTACCGAGACCTGTAGGGGTAAGAACACCGCCCAAACCTGCGCCAGCTGCCCTTACTCTCTCTGCCAAAGTACCCTGTGGGCTGAACTCTATCTCCAACTCACCTGAGTTCATCTGCTCGCTGGTATTGGGATTTGTACCGATATGCGAAACGATAACTTTTTTAACCTGCTTGTTGGTGATAAGTTTTCCATGAGCAACATCAGCAAAAGCAGTGTCATTGCAAATAAGGGTAAGATCCTTTACACCACTCTTAGCCAATTCATCAAGAATTGCAATTGGACTACCGGCAGCCAAAAAACCGCCAACCATAACTGTCATGCCATCCTTTACCTTAGAAACGGCATCCTGCAAAGAAATTCTTTTGTTCATTATGTTTTTAATTAAAATTTTGTCTAAAATCCGCTCTTGAGCACAACGCGTACTAATAGCAAGGCAAAATTATGAAAATTCTGCGTGATTTCAAATAAGAAACCAACTATATTTTAACAAAAAAGTGAAATTTAAATTTAGATAATTGAACTATTGTTAGTACATTTGTATGGGATATTCCCCAGCATTGGAAAACAGGCCCCATTTACCCCTCAGAAAGGCATTTGGGCAAGAAATTGACAACTATTGAATTCACCATGGAATACACAAAACTAATTGTAGAAAAACAGGATGCCGTGTGCATTGTAAAAATCAACAATCCACAGGCAATGAACGCATTGAACTCAACAGTTCTTGGAGAGCTTGACGCAGCGTTCACAGAAATCGCAAAGGACGCAGACCTTAAGGCTGTAATCATCACAGGAGAAGGCCGCGCATTTGTTGCAGGTGCAGACATTTCGCAGATGAGCACTATGACCGCAGCTGAGGGCAAGGCTTTCGGCGAGAAAGGCGCAGAAGTGTTCAGGAAAATTGAAAAGCTTCCTATTCCTGTAATTGCAGCAGTAAACGGCTTTGCTCTTGGCGGAGGTTGTGAGCTTGCAATGGCCTGCGACATCAGGATCGCTTCAGTAAAGGCAAAATTCGGCCAGCCGGAGGTTGGTTTGGGCATTACCCCAGGTTTCTCAGGCACACAGAGACTTCCAAGAATCGTAGGTATGGGCATTGCAAAAGAGCTTATCTACACAGCAGACATCATTGATGCTGCAGAGGCTTACAGAATTGGCCTTGTAAACAAGCTTGCAGAGCCTGAAACCCTTATGGAAGAGGCTATGAAAATGGCAACAAAAATTGCTTCAAAAGCCCCTATTGCAGTAAGATACAGCAAAGAGGCCATCAACACCGGTATCCAGACCGACATGGACTCTGCAATTGCAATTGAGGCAAACCTTTTCGGACTTTGCTTTGCAAGCGAGGACCAGAAAGAGGGTATGGCAGCATTCCTGAAAAAGGAGGCTCCACAGTTCAAGAACAGATAAAACACCTCCCACTTGGGGAAACAACTGAAAACAATATAAAATTTTAATTTTTAAACAACTATGAAAGTAGCAGTAGTAGGTAACGGAACAATGGGTAACGGTATTGCCCAGACATTTGCTGTAGCAGGCCACGACGTAATCATCAAAGGCCGCTCAGACGCTTCATTGGCTAAAGCTCACGCTTCTATTGAGAAAAGCCTTGCAAAAATGGTAGAGAAAGGCAAAATGGAGGCAGCTGACAGAGATGCAACCCTTGCAAGACTAAAAGACACCAAAGTATACGAGGATTTGGCAGATGTAGATCTAGTAGTAGAGGTTGTTGCAGAGGATATGGGTATCAAAGAGGAGATTTTCAAGACTTTGGACCAGATCTGCAAACCTGAGGCTATCTTGGCAACAAACACTTCATCACTTTCAATCACTCAAGTGGCTTCATTCACAAACCGTCCTGAGAGAGTTATTGGAATGCACTTCTTCAACCCAGTTCCAATGATGAAACTTGTAGAGGTTATCAAAGGCCAGCTTACTTCAGAGGAGGTTCACTCAACTATCGTAGAGCTTTCAAAACAGATTGGCAAAACTCCAGTAACCGTTAACGAGGCTCCTGGTTTTGTTGTAAACAGAATCCTTATCCCTATGGTTAACGAGGGTATCGGTATCCTTGCAGACGGCGTAGCAACCAAAGAGGAGATTGACGAGGCTATGAAACTTGGTGCAAACCACCCAATGGGTCCTTTGGCTCTTGCAGACCTTATCGGTTTGGACGTTTGCCTTGCTATCATGGAGGTTCTTTACAATGAGTTCGGCGACACCAAATACCGTCCTCATCCACTTCTTAGAAAGATGGTTAGAGCAAAACTTCTTGGTAGAAAAACTGGTGTAGGTTTCTACGATTACAGAAAATAATCTGTACATAACCAGAATATTGGAGGAGGATTACCACCGGTGGTCCTCCTTTCATTTTACCCTCACCCATACTCTTCCCTGCAAAAAAAGAGGGTTTCCGCAAGGAAACCCCCATATATCTGTCGGGAAGAAATTACAGGTTCTTTATGCTGAGCACCGGATTTGCGTAGATTGAAAGCAATATCTCACGCAACTCGGCATCATCACTTCCTGCAGCTGCCATCTGCTTTGCAATATGGGCCTCAAAAGCCGCTTTCTGCTCCGGAGTATAGTTTGCAGCATACTCATTGGATGAGCTGAGCATATCGCACGCAATGTAGTTGTTTGGCCACAATTTATAGTTGGCCACTATTTTCCTGTCCATTGAAAGGCCAAGAGCCTTGAACCTCTCGTTCTTGTCAAGTTCCGCAGCCGCTGCAATCTCCTGTGCGGTAACAGGCTCATTGAATGATATATGGATATTTCCCTTATATTGCATTATTCCGGTAAGAATACTCTTAAGGTCCTCACCCTCTGCCTTTACATACTTCTGGCGGCGTGAAATATACATCTCCATTGCCTTGAATATGTCACAAGGCTCAAACTCATACGAAATTGAGGTTGGAAGGATTGACAATTCAGAGAAATCCTTTGTAAAATCACCGCTGCCGCTCATGTCAAACATCTTGAGCAACCCCTGTTCTGTAATGTCTATGCCGTCTTTTGTACGGCCGTTGCGCTGTGCAATCCAAACAGAACTCAACTGGTTTGCAACATTATGCCTTATATACTCGGAAAGCACTTTTGAAGTGGTGTACACCTCTCTGGGATTTGAGCTCCTGATAACTTTGATCATCTTGTTTGATCTTGTTATATCCTCTATGAATGATGAGGTTATAAGGTTGTCTCCTACCGCTATCTCAGTAGTTGCAACATTATGCTTGAAAAGAATCAGCTGAATTATTGCAGAATCAAGGACAATATCCCTGTGGTTGGAAACTATCAGGTGTTTCTTGCCTCCGTCAAAATGCTCAAGTCCCTCAAAAGTAACCTCTTTGGCAGTACCTTTAAGGATCCTGTCAACAATCTGGGACATCACTTTTACCTGAAAATCCTCTTTTGTATGACAAGAAAGCAAAAGGGCCTTGAAAAGGTTCTCGTCCTGCCCCGGGAAAACATATTGGGCCACATCTGAAAAGTGTTTGTCAGCAACAATCCTTTCCAGTGCAGGATGCACCTCAGAATCGTTATATGGCCTTATATCATCAAATTTAGTCAAATCCATTGCAGTTTAGGTATAGTTTTGTGCAAAGTTAAACCAAAAAAATCAAAAAGCAATTAAAGCACCCTTCTCTTCATACAGTAATACTGCGATATCACCAGAGAAAGATAAACCACCGAGAGGAGCATTATCACCCCAAGAGCCCCTACCGTAAGTGCCACATAAAGCAAATACAAAAAGTGGACCGCCACAAGTACCGTAATTGTACAGGATACCAGGTACAGCCATTTGAAATTCTTTGCCACACTAAAGAAAAGGGCAACGGTTGCAAAAGCAAACGGTATGAAAATGAAGAAGTTCTCTCCAAAAACAATCAGAAGCGCCAATGACACCACACCGGCAACAATCTGGGATGCCAGCAGCAGGTTCCAGGCATAAAGCCTGTGCCTCCTCTCCTGCAGCCTTGAGAAAACCAGTATCCACACAGCAAACACAAGAGTAAAGGCAAGTGCAACTTTATTGTCATTTGGCAGATACTTCAGATCTATCAGGCTATATTCAAACCCATAATGCAAAGCATCCAACCAGGCTGCCGCAGTTGCACCCGCACAGGCAACCGCCATAAAGACAACCACATGCAGCAGAGCCCTCAAAATGCCTTTGAACGGAATCATCTTATACTTCACATACACAAACAGCACAAACAGGAACAGGGCATAAAAAGCTATATTCATCACCAGGTACCCTGTTTTGGAGAAAGCGAACATCCCAAGTACAGGAAGGGCAAAGAAAACAAGATCATCCTCCCCTTTCAAGGCATCATCACTTGCATAATCCTCATTTACAAGATACTCCTTAAGTACCGGTTCCAGCTGTTCCCCATAATGATGTATGGATTCCAGTGAAATGTTGGAGAAATTGTCCTTGTCGGTATGGTAATAATGGAGATTGTCTATAACGGCAAGGTTTATGCCCGGAATGGAATCCTTCACCACAGAAAAATCGGTATCATTGGGCAAATACCTGTACACGGCCGTTGTCAATGACATTCCCGACGGATTTTTGGCATTTGCATACAACTGCATAACCTTCTCATTTCCTGGAGATGTCTCAAACAGCAATGCAGGCCCCTTCACACCCCTTGCCTCCACATTCACCACAAAATTCACCCCCTCAAACACCTCTGGATTCCTTGCATAAGCACTCCGCATACCGTCCAGGTTATGCTCCTCCGCATCTGTAAAGAGCACTTTTACCCCCTGTTTCCACTCATTGCGGTACTTGAGTGCATTCCCCGCAAGTTCCAGGATTACCCCAACTCCATAACCGTCATCAGCCGCACCGTAAGAGAAGACCGTATCCTTCCCCACTATCTGCCTGAAACGGGAATCATAATGGGCCACAAGAAGAATATATTTCCGGAGACTGTCGGGAAGGGAATTTTCCCCCGGTTCAAATACAGAATAAATATTTTTATAAAAAAATTCACCGCCAATTTTACTTGGAATTGTATCATATTCAAGCATTTGGGTAGCACCACCCATCTGCTGTAGCCTATGGAACAGAAATTCTGCCAGAACTTTTCTCTCTTTCGGGTGTTGTATAGAGTGTGGTTCCTTACTTATAACCCTTATATCGTCAGAAACCCGCAATGCAGAGAACTCATCGGAGCTCCTGTCATTTATCTTTTTATGAGGGAAAAGCTCAAGGGCAACAACAACAGCCAAAACTACACAGATGTAGAATGCCAATGTTTTGTATAAATTTCTTACAAACATAAGAATTACATTAAGTTTCAGTGCATTCACAAAGATAACAAATAAAAATAAAGAACTATGTATAAAACCGCCTCTCCATACGTAAAAGAACTGCTCAAATGTGGAATAAACTGGCACCCTTTTAGTGCAGAACCGTTCAGAAGGGCAACAGAAGAGGACAAAATGCTCTTCATACACATAGGCAACATATCAAACATAGAGAACCGCAACGCCGCCTACGCCCTATTCTCCACCTCCAGTACAATAGAATTGCTCAACAACCGCTTCATTCCCATAATCCTTGATACAGAGGATGTTCCGGAAGCACACCTTATTGGCATGGATCTCCTTCTCATTAACGAAAAGAAAATCTCCAACCATATAAACATCTTTGCCCTGCCCGGAGCAAAACCTGTAATATCCTTCTCCAGCCTTAATCCCGACGACTTCCTGCACATAGCGGCAAGATTGCTTGAATCATTCGCCCACAAAAGGGAAAAACTGGAGACTGCAAGCTCATATCTTACCGGACAGCTCAAATACTCAGGTATTGTAACAGCCAAAGAACCAAAGAAAAACATCTCTCCAAAGCTGCTGCACGCATACATAAGGAGCTGGTCTACAAGATTTCTGGACAAAACAAGCAAAATGCACAGGGCTCCGTACACACTTAGCCCAAGAAACCTGCACTTCATACTTGAATATGCGTGGGAATACAAGATAGAGGAGTATCTCAACTATATAGACGAGACCCTCTCTCATGTCTATTACTCACCAATGTTCGACCCAATAGACGGTGGCATATTCTCCCAGGCCGGAGACTACAGTTTCAAGTCCCCTTCATACGAGAAGAACATC
>JAFOER010000111.1 GCA_017380095.1 Bacteroidales bacterium | reverse complement strand
AATAATATAATAAAGGAACATAGATATGGAAATTGAAATTTTAAAGGAGAATGGTACCGTTATGGTGAATATATCGGGCCGTGTTGATACAGTAACAGCTCCAGAGCTTGAGAACGGTGTAAAACAGTACTTCGGACAGGGCGTGGATATGGTGTTCAATTGTGCGAAGATGGAATATATAAGTTCGTCGGGATTAAGGGTAGTTCTTGCAGCACACAAACAGGTTACTGCTGCAGGTGGCAAGTTTATGGTTACCAATCTCAATGCAGAGGTTAAATCTGTATTTGATCTTACCGGTTTCTCGCGCATTATCGCATTAGGCTAGAACAACGGCAAATATTTTAACCTATGAAAAAACTTATACTATTTTTTGTGGTCTCCTGTGTGGCCCTGGCAGTTCATGCCCAGGGGCTGCCATATTCAAAGTATTTGGAATACAGCAAGAAAGAGTTCAAAGAGAATAATTTCAAGTACGATGAGTATACCAACACATGGTCTTTGCGCAAATCTAACGGTTTGAGGGTAACAGTGAATATCCTTGCGATTATTGCTGATGCACAGGAAGATGTGCGTCCGGATATGAATGACTATACTATTCTTGTACAGATGGGCAAGGATGGAAAGGCGTCATCTGTAACCGTGATGTTCTACAATGATGAAACCTATCATAAGCTTCTTACCTTCATGAAGGATAATGGCGGAAACTTCCTTGAGACATCATCCGGCAAACTTACCAAGAATCAGGCAAGTTACAGCGGATATGCACTTGAGCTCAATATGGAGCAGCACAATATTAGCCGTACATCTGCCCGTACCGCTGACTACAAGACAGTGAAGAATGTGGATGAGTCATACAACGACTATCATTTTACAATTCTTACATCTGTGGAGCCGTGGTCTGAGTATATGGAAGATGAGGCAGCAAGAAAGGCAAAACGTGATGCCAAAGGAAAGAAAAAAAGGAACGTTGAGGACTTGATGTAGTTCAGATACTCAATTTGTATAGATAAAAAAAAGAGGCTGTCAAGCCTCTTTTTTTATCTTTGGATGGATTTAACCTACACAAGCTCCGTTGTCAACAGCCTCAGCTGGAGTTACAAAGCGCATGCGGCCGCTCTCATCTTTGGCCATAAGGATCATTCCGCGGCTCTCAATGCCCTTGATCTTGCGTGGAGCAAGGTTTGCAAGGATACAGATCTGTTTGCCGACCATCTCCTCTGGAGTGTAGTGTTCTGCAATACCTGATACAATTGTTCTGGTGTCAATTCCTGTATCAATTGTAAGCTGGAGCAGTTTGTCAGTCTTAGGAACTTTAACAGCCTCAAGTACTGTAGCAGTTCTGATATCCATCTTCATGAAATCATCAAATGTACACTCCTCTTTCTGTGGAAGTGGGGCAGGGGTGCCGGCAGCCTCTGCTGCAGCAGCCTCATTTGCCGCTTTGGTAGCGTTAAGTTTGTCTATCTGTGCCTGGATCTCAGCATCCTCCACTTTTGCAAACAGAAGCTCTGCAGGGTTAAGCTGGTGGCCGTCTGCAAGGATATTGCCGCCAAACTCGCTCCATGAAATCTTCTCCAGGTTAAGCATCTTTACAAGCTTTTCTGAAGAGAATGGAAGGAACGGCTCAAATGCTATTGCAAGGTTTGCGCACAACTGCAATGAGATGTTGAGGATGGTTGCAACCCTCTCCATATCTGTTTTTGCAAGTTTCCAAGGCTCGGTCTCTGTAAGGTATTTGTTTCCAAGGCGTGCAAGGTTCATTGCATCCTTCAATGCCTCACGGAACTTGTATGTGCTCAGGTTGTGCTCCAATGAAGCCTTAATCTGAGGAATCTCGGCAAGTACCTCCTTGTCTACATCTGTCAAAGTTCCAACTGCAGGAACTTTGCCCTCAAAGTATTTGTGGGTAAGTACAATTGCACGGTTTACAAAGTTGCCGTAGATAGCCACAAGCTCGCTGTTGTTGCGGGTCTGGAAGTCTTTCCAGGTAAAGTCGTTGTCTTTGGTCTCAGGTGCGTTTGCGCAAAGTACATATCTCAACACATCCTGTTTGCCAGGGAAGTCTACAAGGTACTCGTGCAACCATACAGCCCAGTTGCGTGAAGTTGAGATCTTGTCGCCCTCAAGGTTAAGGAACTCGTTGGCAGGGACATTCTCCGGAAGGATGAAACCGTCACCGTGAGCCTTGAGCATAGATGGGAATACAATACAGTGGAATACAATATTGTCTTTTCCAATAAAATGTACCATCTTGGTATCCTCGCTCTTCCACCATTTCTCCCACTCGTTTGGAAGTAGCTCAATAGTGTTTGAAATATATCCGATAGGGGCATCGAACCATACATAAAGCACTTTGCCCTCTGCACCCTCAACAGGTACAGGAACACCCCAGTCAAGATCGCGGCTTACCGCCCTTGGCTGAAGGCCGCCGTCAATCCAGCTCTTGCACTGGCCGTAAACGTTGGTCTTCCACTCTTTGTGTCCCTCAAGAATCCACTGTTTGAGCCAACCCTCATACTGGTCCAATGGGAGGTACCAGTGTTTGGTAGGTTTCTTTACAAGCTCACCGCCGCTGATGGAAGATTTTGGATTGATAAGCTCCTCAGGGCTCAGTGTGCTGCCGCATTTCTCGCACTGGTCGCCGTATGCACCCTCAGCACCGCATTTGGGGCAGGTACCTGTAATGTAACGGTCTGCAAGGAATGTGTTGGTCTCAGGATCGAAATACTGCTCGCTCTCTTTCTCTACAAACTTGCCCTCATCATAAAGTTTCTTGAAGAATGCTGCAGCAGTCTTGTGGTGGGTAGGGGAACTTGTACGTGAATAAACGTCAAAGCTGATACCCAGTCCCTGGAATGAATCCTTGATGATATTGTGGTATTTGTCAACTACATCCTGTGGGGTGCAGCCCTCTTTTTTAGCCTTGATTGTAATTGGAACACCGTGCTCGTCGGAACCTCCGATGAAGAGAACCTCCTCACCTTTGAGTCTGAGGAATCTGGCATAGATATCTGCAGGAACATATACACCTGCAAGATGGCCGATGTGCACCGGACCGTTTGCGTAAGGCAATGCCGATGTAATCAGATGTCTTTTAAATTCTTTTCCCATTTTCTGTATGTTTTATTTTCAATTATTATCTGTTTTCTTCCCGACAAAAACTGTCGGGAGTATGGTTTTCTTTACAAGATTATTCTGTTCAGTTCCTTTGAGAAGAAGTTCCTCACCTGCATAAGGGTGTTGAGTTGCCCCATAAGTTCATTCTGGAGCTCCACATTCTTCTCCCTCTGCGCCTTCCCGAGTTCTTCCGTGAGGTTCATTGCCGCCTGGGCGGTAACTTTTGCCTTGTAGATGAGGATTGATTTTGGGACAACCCTTCCAAGAACATTCCTCTCGGGAATAATGGATTTGCTGAATTGCTGGATGGTTATTGTGTAAGGCTGTATGAACAGGTCTGCCACAATGTTCGATACCTCCCTGTTGGGGTGGTTCATAAAGTATCTGAGCACTTTCTCGCTCTCGTGTTCCTTCAGCTGGAAGTACTCGTTGAATATCTCCTTGTACTGCAGGTTCTGCAGTTCCAGTTCGTCATTCTGCAGCTGTGAGAGGATATATTGTGCCACGGTCTGCTCATCATCCCTCTCTGCCCCGTACATGAAATCATCATCCACGTGGATAGGGAGATAGCCGAACTTGAGCAGATAATACAGGATCTCCTTCTCGGCCTCACTGCAGTAGGTATTTACAACAAAGCCGGGGATGTTGTTGCGCTGTGCCCCTGCCTGTGGAGCAGCAAATGCAATTGAAGAATCTGCTGCCTGTATCCCTTGCAGCCTCTCCTGCCTCTCCTGTTCCCGCTGCTGCTGGTAATAGTTGTCGCTCTGCTTCTTGTGGCGCAGTTTGGCCACCTCCTGCTGAAGCAGCTCTTCCTTTATGTTCAGTTTTGCAGCAGTCTGCTCAATGTACACAGCCCTTACAATGGCATCAGGAATTACAGCAATGCTGTTAACAACCTCTCCAATGAGTTTTGCCCTTTGGAGCGGGTCCTTGCTGAGTTCCTGTGCAAGAAGCCTCTGCTTGAAACTGATGAAATCCTCCTCACTGTTTGAGAGGAACTCCTGCAGCTCCTCTTTCGTATGCTTGCGGGCAAATGAATCGGGGTCCTCCCCGTCGGGAAAAAGGGCAACCTTTATCTCCAGACCCTCCTCCAGCAGCATGTCTATACCTCTGAGGGATGCCTTTATTCCTGCCCAGTCGCCGTCATAAAGGACGGTGACATTGTTGGTGAATCTCTTTATGAGCTGTATCTGCCCTGTGGTGAGGGAGGTTCCGCTGCTGGCAACAACATTCTCCACACCTGCCTGGTGGAAGGAAATCACATCTGTGTATCCCTCAACAAGGTAACATTTCTGCTCCCTGGCAATTGCCTGCTTGGCCTCATATATTCCGTACAGGACCTTGTTCTTTACATAAACCTCGCTCTCTGGAGAGTTGATATATTTTGCAACCTCCTTGTCTCCCCTGAGCTTGCGGCCGCCAAAGGCTATTACCTTGCCGCTGATGCTCCTTATAGGGAACATCACCCTCTCGTAGAAGCGGTCCAGAAGCTCGCCGTTTTCCCTCTCAATGGTAAGGCCAACCTCAACCAGGTGCTCTTTCTTGTATCCTTTCCTCTGGGCGTTGTGGGTAAGCTCCCTCCGCTTGTTTGGGGCGTAGCCCAAAAGGAATTTGTTTATTGTCTCATCTGTAAAGCCGCGCTCCTTGAAGTAGCTCAATCCAATGGCTACCCCTTCATCTGAATGGAGCAGCTGCTCCGTATAAAACTTCTGTGCAAAATCATTTACAATGAGCAGTGACTCGTGATGCAGCCTCTGCTGCACATCCTCCTGGCTCTCCTCCTTCTCCTTAACCTCAATGCCGTACTTCTTGCCAAGATACTTCAGAGCCTCTGCATAGCTCATCTGCTCATGCTCCATCACAAAACTCACAACACTTCCTGCCTTTCCGCAACCGAAGCACTTGTAGATACCTTTGCTCGGCGAAACGGAGAAACTCGGAGTCTTCTCGTGATGGAACGGACAGCACGCAATGTAGTTTGCCCCCCTTCTTTTGAGGGAGACAAAATCACTTACCACCTCCTCAATGCGGGCGGTATCCAATATACGTTCTACTGTTGCGTGGTCTATCATGTTTTATCGGTATCTTTTCTTCCCCGACAAATTATTTCTGTCTGTAAGCCTCTGCCTGAGCCTTGATCAGCTCCTCATCCTGGAAGTAGTTGATCTTCATTGCAGCCTTAACCTCCTCAAGGGTTGCTGCAGCCTTCGCACGTGCCTCCTCGGAACCTTTGCGGAGAATCTCATATACCTTAGGAATGTCCTGCTCGTAAGCTTTCCTCCTCTCACGGATAGGGGCAAGGAACTCCTCCATAATGTTGAAAAGGAACTTCTTGCAGGTACCGTCACCCAAACCTCCGCGGCGGTAGTGGTCTTTCATCTCATCCAGGTTTGCGTACTCAGGGAGGAATTTTGCAAAATGCTCAGGAGTGCTGAACGCATCAAGGTAAGTGAACACAACGTTACCCTCCACGTGGCCCGGATCTGTAATCTGAAGATGCTCAGGATCTGTATACATGCTGTTCACCTTCTTCTTTATCTCCTTTGAAGTATCTGAAAGATAGATGCAGTTGCCCAACGATTTGCTCATCTTTGCCTTGCCGTCTGTACCTGGAAGACGCATGCATACGGAGTTCTCCGGAAGCATCATCTCCGGAAGAACCAGAGTCTCGCCGTAAACTGTGTTGAACTTGTGTACAATCTCCCTAGTCTGCTCAATCATTGGGGCCTGGTCAATACCTACAGGCACAACAGTTGCCTTGAATGCTGTAATGTCAGAAGCCTGGCTGATAGGATAAGTGAAGAATCCTACAGGTGTACCTTTCTTGTTTGCATTCTCCTCATCATCCGAGAAGCCTCTCAACTGTATCTCCTGTTTAACGGTTGGGTTTCTCTGCAGACGCTGAACTGTTACAAGGTTCATATAATAGAATGCAAGCTCGCAAAGTTCAGGAACCTGTGACTGGATGAAAATTGTACATTTTTCAGGATCCAGACCTGCTGAAAGGTAATCCAAAGCTACCTCAATGATGTTCTGACGTACCTTCTCCGGGTTATCTGCGTTGTCTGTAAGAGCCTGTGCATCAGCAATCATAATGAATATCTTGTCAAACTCGCCGCTGTTCTGCAGCTCCACTCTCCTTCTCAACGAACCAACATAATGGCCCAAATGCAATTTGCCGGTAGGGCGGTCTCCTGTAAGAATAATCTTTTCCATATATATTTCTCTAATTATTATCGGTGTGAATAAACTACAAAGGTAATAAAATCTTTGGTTTTATTATCCTTCCAAAAGTGCCAACCGGAACAAACTCTCTTTCCCTTCTTCCTCCCGACAAAATATTCCTTCGTATAAACTGTACAACTGCAGAATTGCCACTGCAGCAAATAAAGGTCATGCTCCGCCTTCGACTTGGCTAACAATCTATTGCATCTGCACCTGATTTCCTAACTCGAAAATGCATGAGTGCGTCATCCCGGATGCATTTTCTCAGACAGACGGAAATCTGACGGCACATCTGCAATGATTGTCTACGCCGTCTCAGGAGTCACCTGACCTTTATTTCTTCCGTTGCAATTCTGCATTTGGTT
>JAFOER010000110.1 GCA_017380095.1 Bacteroidales bacterium | reverse complement strand
GAAAGATATGGGTAGAGAAAACTATTATTGCATTATTATGGCCGGAGGGGTCGGGAGCCGTTTCTGGCCCGTGAGCAGGAACAGCAAGCCTAAACAGTTCCTGGACTTTTTTGGTACAGGCATCTCGTTTTTGCAACAGACCTATAACAGATTTGCCAAGATCATTCCAAGCGAGAATATCATGGTGGTAACGAGTGAGCAGTACGGGGAGCTGGTAAAGGAGCAGTTGCCGCAGATGTTGCCGGAAAACATTCTGCTGGAGCCGCACCGCAGGAATACTGCCCCTTGTATAGCATATGCAACTTACAAGCTCCAGAAGAAGAACCCCAATGCAACGGTTGTTGTGGCACCCTCGGACCATCTTATAATGAATGAGGATGTGTTCCTTGGCACTATAGAGGCGGCCCTGGGGCATGCCTCCACCCATGATGAACTCCTCACCCTTGGCATAAAGCCCATACGCCCTGAAACCGGTTATGGATACATACAGGTTAACACTGCAAAGGTGCAGGAGGTGGGAGGCACAAAGGTGTACAGCGTAAAGACATTTACCGAGAAGCCCGATGCGGAGCTGGCCAAGGTGTTCCTCAGCAGCGGAGAATTCCTGTGGAACTCGGGAATCTTTGTGTGGAATGTAAAAACCATCGCACAGGAACTTGAAAAACATCTTCCCGACATTGCCAACCAGTTCAAGGATATTGTGCCGTTCTACTACACCATTGAGGAGGCGGCATACATAAAGGGAATATATGAGGGGTGCAACGGAATCTCAATTGACTACGGAGTTATGGAGAAGACCTCCTGCAGCTGGGTATTTGAGACCTCGTTCGGATGGAGCGATGTGGGAACCTGGGAATCCCTTTACCATCTTGGGCAGAAGGATGAGAATGAAAACCTCTTGAGCGTTGGAGACAGCCTTATAGATAAAGTGGAGGGTTCCATCATTGTCTCAAGCGAGGAGGACAAGCTGGTGGTTGTGAAGGGGCTTAAGGACTACATGGTAATAAATACCGATGACGTGCTTCTGGTATGCCCAAGGGATAGCGTGAGGTTCAAGAATGTGATAACAGACCTTACATTAAACGAATTTGACAAATACCAATAATATATATACTGTAACTGATTATACGGTAATGGCAGAGATACTTAATCTGAATATACAGAGCGAGATTGGCGAGCTTGAAGGGGTTATTCTCCACACACCCGGTGCGGAGGTTGAAAACATGACCCCCGGAACAGCCCAGAGGGCACTATACAGTGATATCCTCAACCTTTCAATAGCAAAGACAGAATACGAGCAGCTGCAGGGGGTGCTTGGGAAATACACCCGTACATTCCAGGTGGTTGACCTTCTGGAGGCGGTGCTGGAAAACTACAGCCAGAGGGAAACCCTCATCAAGAAAGTTTGTGACTCCGAGGGGGCACTGGAATATTATGAAATGCTCATGCAGATGTCCTCTGCAGAGCTTGCCAAGGCTCTCATAGAGGGTGTGCCTGCAAGGAAAAACACCCTCACCGCATACTTGAGTGACGAGTACTATGCGCTGTACCCTTTGTACAACTTCTACTTTACCAGGGATGCATCCGTAACCATAGGGAACAATGCCCTTATCTGCCGTATGGCAAACAAGGTGAGGATGAGGGAATCGCTCATTATGGAGGCAATCTTCCGCGGCAGCGGCTCATTCAGCGGCGGAATCATAAATGCCCACGAGTTCTGTCCCGGCAGCAATGAAATATATATGGAGGGAGGAGACATTATCATTGCCCGTGAAGATATACTTGTAATAGGCAACGGATGCAGGACCAGCACCAGGGGAATAGACATGCTCATAGCAAGACTCTGCAAGGAGCACACCAGGGGAACAAGGCATATAATTGTGCAGCAGCTCCCTTCATCGCCGGAGTCGTTCATCCATCTTGATATGGTCTTCACCCTTCTTGACCGCGACAAATGCATGGTATATGAACCGCTGGTGCTCAGGGATAACCAGTACCAGACCGTTCACATAACAATAGAAGACGGGAAAGTTTCAAAAATAAGGAGCATCCCGACAATCCTTCATGCCCTCCGCGAACTTGGGATGGACCTTGAACCTGTAGCCTGCGGAGGCAGCACGGATGCATGGAACCAGGAGAGGGAGCAGTGGCACAGCGGAGCAAACTTCTTTGCCCTTGCCCCAGGAAGGCTCCTCTCGTACTCCAGAAACGTAAATACCCTTGAGGAACTCTCAAAGCACGGATTTGAGATAATCCCGGCCTGGGACATCATTCAGGGAAACAAAGATGCTGCAGATTACAGCAAATGTGTAATAACCATTGAGGGAAGCGAACTTCCACGCGGTGGCGGCGGAGCCCGCTGCATGACAATGCCTGTAAGAAGGAAAGCGTTGTAGGAACGGATATTTTTTGTAGATTTGCATCCTTAAATTGTTTGATATGAAGCAGAAAATAGAAGATTTGCTAGTTAAGATAGATTCCCTTACTGCGGGAAAGCTGCAGGAAGTGGAGGAGATAAGGGTAAAGCTGTTGGGAAAGAAGG
>JAFOER010000109.1 GCA_017380095.1 Bacteroidales bacterium | reverse complement strand
TATCCCTAATGACGGGGACTACCAGGCGACATACGAGGTATGTGCAGCAGCTATGAGGCCCCAGAGGAAGAAACTTATGCAGAACTCTCCAAAAGGCTCGGTTCCGCGCAAGCTTGCACACTTCAAGGCCAACGCAATAACCACAGCAGCAATAGCCAGATTCAAGCAGGAAAAGCCACAGGAGGCCCAGGAGCTTATGGAATTGGGCAGACAGGCATACAAGATGCGTGCATCCCAGAAGATAAGCCTATCATCCCTTACAAACAGATTCCCTTACTGGGTAAGGGTACTGAGATTCATCATTTTCTGGATACTGTTGCCATACTGTGTACCTGCAGCAATCCTCACACTCCCAATATTTGGAATATGCAAGCTGTTCTTCAAACTGCTTAAGGACCATGCGTTCAGGAACTCGGTACGCTTTATAGTAAACCTCATAATCTGGCCTGTAATAGTGCTCATATACTCCATCATTGCATTCTGCATCGCCCCTTGGGAATGGGCACTGGCATTTACTGCCCTTGTAATCCCTGCCCCATTGGCAGCACAGGAGATGTGGAGACTCTTCAGGCTTGAGATTTCAGACATAAAGCTGCTGTGCAACCGCAAACTTAGGGAGAAATATACCAGAATACAGCAGATTGTACTAAACCTAAAATAACCTTACCATGAAAACAAGAATTTTGTCAATAATGCTTCTTGTATCCATGATCTGCACATCAGTTGCAATGGCCCAGGAGAACAAGGAGATTGTAAAGAAAGGCTACAGCTTCGGGCCGCTACCCGCTGTTGCATTTGATGCAGACAAAGGTTTCCAGTTGGGAGCACTCCTCAACATCTACGATTTTGGAGACGGTACAGTTTACCCCAACACACGCCAGCAATGGTACTTTGAGGCATCATTCTTCACAAAAGGCTCGCAGCTGTTTGTGGTATCATACGACAGCAAGTTCCTTATCCCGGGAATCCGTTTCTCAACTGCACTTGCCGTAACCAACGACAACGCAATGGATTTCTACGGATTCAACGGATACCAGTCATTCTACGACCACGAGCAGGTAAAGGCAGGCAAGGACGGCGACTCATACATATATACCCCTTTCTACCGCACAAAACGCCTTGCAGCCCTTTTCAAGGCAGACTTCATAGGCAACCTGTGGGACAACAAGCTGTTCTGGGAAGCCGGCTACCACTTGAGCCACTTCAAACAGGATGCAATCAACCGCACCAAAATAAACAAGGGCAAGGATGACTTTGAGAAGTTTCCCGACAACAAGGAGACCCTCTTTGAGCAGTACCGCAAATGGGGTATCATCCCCGACGACGTAGCGGACGGAGGAACAAACAGCACAGTACGTCTGGGTCTGCTATATGACACCAGAGACAAGGAGGCAGCCCCTTCAAAAGGTATCTGGGCAGAGGCACACGTAACCCTTGCTCCAAAATTCCTTGGAACAACCAACCCGTACAGCAAATACTCTGCAACATTCCGCCACTATGTTCCAATGATAGAGAACGACAAGCTCACATTTGCCTACCGTCTCAACTACCAGGGAACTTTCGGAGACGACGCCCCTTACTATGTACTGCCTTACATAACCACAATGGGACAGTCTTATGACCGTGACGGTATGGGCGGTTTCCGTACAATCCGCGGAATAATGCGTAACCGTGTACAGGGCCTTGACATGGCATCATACAACGCAGAACTCAGATGGCGCTTTGCAACCTTTACAATGGGCAACCAGAACATTGCACTTGGCCTCAACTGTTTCAGCGACGGTACAATGGTAACAAAAGAGTACGACATGTCGTTCGGCCGCACAGCAAACGAGTTCAAATCTGTAACCGAATACGAGCAGGCACTTAAAGGATACAACGACTACATGGCATTGGGCCTTGAAAGCGACAAGCCGCACATCACATTGGGAGCAGGTTTCAGATTCATCATGAACCAGAACTTCATCGTTTGCCTTGAGTACGGCAAACCTGTAGGCAAATACGGCAAACAGGACGGAACCGGTGCATTCTACATAAATACAGGTTATCTGTTCTAAAATACACCCCTCCTGAAAGATTATGAAATTTCACGCAATTTTGTTAAATTGCGTGAAATTCTTTTTTTATGAGAATACTATCGCCCAATCTTATTTTGCTTCTGCTGTTCTCCACTGTATCCACTGCCTTAATGGCACAAAATGGGGACATTGACATATTGAAGTCGAATGCAGCCATTTTCCGCGGCCCTGTAAAGGAATCATATCCATATTATATAACGGGAACACCTTATTTTGAAAAGGGAGAATTTGAAAGGACCTCCCTGAAATACAACAAGAAATGGTATCATAATGTAGAACTGAACCTTGATCTGTACAGGGATGAACTGTGTGTAAGAGTTCCTGAGACTTATATCATTATTACACTCGACCGCACCCTTACAAATGAGTTTTCCATTTCCGGCCACAAGTTCATATTTATAGGTGACAATACCGTAGGGACACAAAACAAGTTCTGCGAAGTTATCCATGACGGGAACTCCTCCGGGATTATCATAAAGGAACAGGTAAAGAAATATGCAAGGACTGAAGACAAGGTGAGCATAGCATTCTACCCGATAATAAAGCACTACATACTTAAAGGTGACAATGCCTACAGGATAAGAGGAGTACGTACATTCAAAAAAGTGTATCCACAGTACAAGAAAGAGATAAGAAAATGCTTCAGGCATCTGGATTATACCGATAAAGAATTCCTTTACACCAGTCTGATGCATTTGATAGACAATCTTGAACACTCTGAAGAAGAAGCAATAAGAAAGGGAGGTGATTTATGAGACATTCAATATTATTGGCGGCGCTCACCCTGCTATGCTGTTCATTGTGGGCTCAGGAGAGCCATGTACACAGGAATATAGGGCTTGACTCCCTCATGATTCTCCTACAGCAGAACAGTGACGGACAGGTATACTACGTAAAGGATGCCGGTGCTGCAAATCTGGTTTTCAATATGGATCTTAATGTAAAGGACCCGGCAAAAGCCATCAGGGAATCCCTTGAAAAAAAAGGATACTCAATATCTGAATACAATAACGACCTTTATATCCTCAAGGGTCTTGGACTGGAGGCAGCCCTTCCAAAAACCTACTTTAAAATTGACGAGGCATCAATTGATGCCCCTGCAATACAGAAGGATGATAAAGCTGTACAATACAAGAATATCCTGAGCAAAAACATTAAAGAGGCAACAGGAGGCAGCAAGGTATATCAGATTGGTGACAAAAGGGAAATACGTGGCACAGACAAAGTATACCTGAACGGTTATATCAGAAGCTATATGACAGGAGAGCCTGTTGTAGGGGTTACCGTATATGACAGCAATTCAAAAGCCATAGCACAGAGCGATGCACATGGATTCTACAGAATATATATCCCCACAGGTACAGTAACACTGGATGTGCTGGGATTCTCCCTGGAAGATACAAAAATCAATTTGCAGGTATACAACAACGGCTCACTTGACATTATTGTAAGGGAAAAGGTATTTGCCCTCAACGAGGTAATTGTATCATCTGAAGAGGTAAACAAGGTTAAAAGCACATCTCTTGGACTTGAGAAAGTAAGAATAAAGGCTCTGCAAAAAGTACCTGTGGTATTGGGAGAAGCGGATGTTGTAAAGGTTCTCCTCACCCTGCCGGGAGTAAAACAGACGGGAGAAGCATCAAACGGATTCAATGTAAGGGGCGGAGCTGTTGACCAGAATCTTGTACTTTTCAATGGTGGTACGGTATACAATCCGTCTCACCTGTTCGGCCTCTTCTCAGGATTCAATCCGGATATCATAAATGACGTTGAACTGTACAAGTGTTCTATCCCCGTAGAATACGGAGGAAGAATATCTTCTGTACTGGATGTAAACAGCAGACAGGGAAACAACAAGAATCTTACAGGATCCGTAAGTGCCGGACTCCTTACTACAAAAGCCCATATAGAGGGCCCTATAGGGAAAAAGACCACATTCATAGCCGGCACAAGGATAACATATTCCGACTGGTTGCTCAAACTGCTTCCCCAGGAGAAAAGAAAAAGAAGTGACTTCTCTTATGACGGATACGGCAACTACACATTGACACCCGACAAAGACTTCAGAAACGGATCAGCCTCATTTATGGATATAACAGCTGGTTTGAGCCACCATTTCAACGGGAACAACTCAATCCATCTGAACGGTTACATGTCACAGGACAAGTTCAGGTTCAAGCTGAACACCAGATATGCATATGACAATCTTAACGGTTCCATCAAATGGAGAAGCAATTTCAACGACAAGAACTTAATGGAGATTGCAGCCGGGTACGACAAATACAATTATCTGATGTCGGACTTCTCCAATGCCATCACCGGTTATGATATGAGATTTGACATTGAGCAGACATTTGGCAAACTCAAGCTCAAATCTGCGCTCAATGATGCCCATACACTTGTTTATGGAGCCAATTTTACAAACTACAACCTTATGCCGGGCAGTTATATGCCATACAGCAGCGAGTCTCTTGTAATTCCAAGGAAGCTTGAGAATGAAACCGGAATGGAAGGGGCAATTTTCATAGGGGATACATGGAATCTGTCGGACAAACTGACTGTTGACTATGGCACAAGGGTCTCGATGTTCAAATCAGACAAGACATATGTAAACCCCGAGATAAGATTGTCGGGAAGATACCTCATATCAGATAACTGGTCTGTGAAGGGAGGTTTCAACAGCATGACCCAGTATATACACATGTTGTCAAATACGGTCTCTGTTTCTCCTACCGACACCTGGAAACTGAGTGACAAGGATATAAAGCCCCAGACAGGATGGCAGCTTGCCGCAGGTGTATATACTACAACAGGGCAGCATAATATTGACATCTCTATTGAAGCCTACTACAAAAGGATGAAAAATTACCTCGACTTCAAGAGCGGAGCTACACTTCTTATGAATCCTAATGTTGCAGATGATGTTGTGGGGACACAGGGAAAGGCTTACGGCATTGAGTTAATGGCGGCAAAACCCCTTGGAAAGCTTAACGGATGGGCTTCGTATACATGGTCGAGATCACAATTGAGGGAAGTTGGGGACAGGGGAATCTCTGCCATAAACAGGGGCAATTGGTACAATTCATCATATGACAAGCCCCATGAGTTCAAGGTTGCCGGCAACTACAAGTTTACACACAGGATAAATGTATCCGTGAATATAGATTACGCGACAGGAAGGCCTACTACAGTACCTGTTGCCCGCTACTTCTATAACTACGGTTACCGTCTGTACTATACAGAGAGAAACTCATACAGGGTACCTGACTATTTCAGGCTTGACATGGCCCTGAACATTGAGCCTACACACAGAATTAAGGCATTCACCCATTTCTCCTTTACCATAGGTGTATATAATGTAACCGGAAAGAAGAATACATACTCCATATACTATGAAGGATCCGCCACAGATGTGCACGGATACCAGATGTGCGTGTTCGGCACACAGATACCTTACATTAATCTGAATTTCAAATTCTAATACCAATGAAACTGAACTTTTTCAAATATATTGCATACACTGCCATACTTGCAACTTTTGCAGGTTGTGTATACGATTTTCAGGCAGACTTGAGTTCACAGGGGATTTCGTCCGAGTATATAATTGTTGATGGTGACATAATTGTTGGAGATACAAGTGTGATATATATCGGGAAAACAGGTGGTGTAACTACAAAGGATATATCCACAAGTGACTGGTATTCCATAGGTGGAATATCGGCAAGCGTTTGGGTGGAGAGCGAAACCGGACAGACCTGGTGGGGTAAGGACAGCATTGTTACAATCTCATACACCAAAAAGAGCTATTACTACAACTATAAATATGAACCGTATACCCAAAATCGTTATTTCATAGATACAAGAGATTTGGACATAAATGGCAAATACAGGCTTTGCGTATCCATTCCGGGAATAGGAGAATATGTCACACCTTTCAGGGAGGTAATGATAGCCCAGGAGATTGACAGCTTGAGCTACCGCCTTGAGCCGGACAATTCCGTCATGCATCTGATGTTGTCAAGCAGCGGAAATGAAGGGCAGAGCAAATATTATCGCTGGAATTACAGGGAAGATTGGGAGAATAACCCACCTATTATGCCTCAAGTAACGTATAACTACAAGGATAATTCTATCGGCTGGCTCTCCTATGAGGTAAAGGATTCACTCCAGAAATGCATGGCATTTTCACACTCTTATGATATTCTTGTATACAATACCAACCAGCTTGCCGAAAACAGGCTGGAAAATTACCTCTTCCTTTCATTTCCTACAATGGACAGGCGTATGGTTGGTCTTTACTGCCTTACCCTTTACCAGACTCCACTTGACAGGGAGGGTTATGATTTCTATAAGGCAATGTCTGTCAATGACAATCTGGGCGGACTTTATGCCCCTTACCCAAATGAAATAATGGGTAATGTCTTATGTACAACCAACAGCAATAAAGTTGCTTTGGGGTATGTAAACGTATGCACCAGAAGTATGAAAAGGATTTTCATTGACGGGGGCAAACTGAACCTGATAGACAGGAGTAAAGGGACAAAAGAGAGAATCATGCTCAAAGAGGAGGAGTGGGGAAGATATTTTCAGGGAAAAGACTACAGGCCATATGACTTTGTAAAAGATTATGAAAAGGACAGTGTCATGTATGACAAGGCATATTGGGGCCATTCATTCTGGTACGGAATAGGGCAATGTTCACCAAGACCATATTTCTGGCCTAAAAAATAAAGTGGAATATTATGGGTAAACGTTTTATAATATACTGCATTCTGCTTGTACTTGGTATGGGCGGCAGTTCTTATGCACAGGAAAGGGTATTTGTCTCAACAGACAAGAATTCATACATTGTGGGAGAAGATATCTGGATTTCCTTATATTGCACCACAGGAGACACCAAAGAATACTCACAGGAGAGCAGTGTTGCATACCTGGAGTTCCACTCAGCACAGGGAGTTGAGCACACACTTAAACTGGCCCTTATTGAAGGGCGTGGATGCGGAAGGCTGCAGATACCGTTCAATTTTGCCACTGGCAACTATTCCATTGTAGCATATACCAGAAAAAATGGAGGCAAATCTAAAGACAAGTTCAATGGCAAGACCATTTCTGTATTCAATACCATAACAGATGAAAAAGTGAAGGGCGGCACGAGAGTGGTAAAAAAACCTGAATATGAAAATAAAGGTATACAGACACAAGCAAGTGAATCTCCTGTACGCTTTAAAATTGATGTCAAAGGCGGAAGTGAAACTGGAGGCAACATAGACATAAATGTAAGGAGCTTATACATGTCGGGAACACATGCCAATTTCAACATTTCATTGTACCACCTGGATGAAATTGAAAAATATGCAGAAAGGCAGGGCATTGGGCAGGTCCCGCTCACAGCAAGGACCGGCACCTTATCCCCTACCGGTGTTACGGAATATGCAGGAGAGATCATCAGGGTAAAGGTTACCCCATCCGAAGAGGCAAATATGAACATGAACGGGAAATTCCTGTATATGAGTGCCAAGGGAAATGAAGATGACCTTTACGTTGGAGCGCTGGATTCACTGGGATATGTGACATACTATACCAATAATATGTCGGGAGACAAGGAACTTCTGTTTGAGGTGGTGGACGATGTTACAATGACCTCCCGCACTTCTTCAAGAGCAGGCAGTATTTCCAGGTATAATGTAAATATTGTTGAAGACAATCATATCCATACTCCCGACAGTATACCTGTATTGCAAATATTCCCTCAGCTGAAGGATGCTCTGGAAGAACGTAACATAAGGATGCAGATAAGCAGGAGATTTGAGGCAGACTCCCTTTTCAACCTTATGGAGATGAGGAGCGCTTCATACTTGGGTGGGGCAACGCACACCATATACAATCTGGATGACTACACACGCTTCCCTACAATGGAAGATGTTGTAAGGGAATATGTCACACACCTGAGAATACGCAAGATGAACGGTGTTACATCTTTAAGAGTAGTGAACGATGATGTAAAGGAGTTTGTATGGGTTGCAAAGAGTCCTGCCCTGGCACTTCTGGACGGTGTGCCGGTGAGGGACCATGAGATTCTTGTAAACCTCAACCCTCTCCTTGTAAAACAGATAATAGTGTATCCGAGACAGTTTATCCTCAACCATTTTGTTTTTGACGGTGTAGTAAAGTTCAATACCTATAAAGGGGATATGGGAGGGATAAAAATAGAGGACATGTATGAGATTATCCCTCACAAAGGTGTACAATACCCATTGGCGTTCCTTACAGATGGCATTATGGACAATGTCAGATATCCCAACTACAACAGCACATTATACTGGAACCCTATTGTAAAACTGGATAACGGAGAAACTTTCCGATTCACAGTTGCCCGTCCTAAATACAGCGGGGAATTTAAGATAAGGATTGAGGGAATTGATGGTGAAGGGAAGAGCATATTCCATGAAGAAACAATAACACTATAAACACTGTAACATGAAAAATTCAGCTAAAATTTCAGCTTTGCTGCTTATGTGTGCAGTATTGTTTTCCTGCAACAACAGCAAACCGGCAGCCCCTGTATTTGTAACAGACGAATACGGCGTAGTAGAAAAGATCAACCCTCAGAACAAGGAGGTTTACCTTGTATTTACCGGGCACTACAGCCATGCAGACTCAGGCCGTTTTGAGAATTTTGACGGAGTGGTACCTGTACTCAACACTCTTGAGGAAAAAGGTGTAAAAGGTTCATTCTTCCCTACAGGGGTATGTTTTGACGTGGAAAGATACCAGGAGCCCGTACGCAGGATTATTGCCGGAGGCCACTATCTTTCATCACATTCTTACGCCCATCTGCTTTTGTGCGACGAGAATGACCGCAGCATCTCCCTTGTAAGCGAAGACTCATTGAGGGCAGATTTTGCAATTATGGAGAACAGACTTGAGGGCTACGGCCTAACCAAAGAGCAGTACTGCTGGCTTATCCCTCCATACGAGGTATATGACCAGAAGGCTGTTGACGTAATGAAAGACATGGGCTACAGGCTTGTTAACCCTACCAGCGGTTTCATTACCGGAATGGACTGGACAAGCCCGGGAGCAGACAACTACCACTCAACCGAAATGATCCTCAAACAATTGTGGGAGTACGAGCAGCAGAACACCTTCAACGGTGTAATTCTCCTCATCCACGCAATGAATTATCCCGACAGGACCGACGCCGACCGCCCATACACATACCTTGGCGAAATCATAGACAAACTGAAAGAGAAAGGCTACACCTTCAAGACCATGTTTGACGTGATTGCAGCTGAAGCTGCTGCCGCTGAGGCAAAATAGCAGCTGGAGCATCAACGGAAATTTGAAAAAATACTTAGGGCAACCCGGCCGGGTTGCCCTATTTGAATTATTTTATAAGGCTTTTTAAAGTGCCTTTGTAGACTCAGTCATTACCAAGCTGAGGTTGATTGTCTCAACTGCGTTGTTGATAGAGCTATAGATAGCATTGATGGATTCTGCGTCTGTAATATCAAACTGTGCGTCCATGTTTGCCATCAATCTGGCCTGTACATTGGTATAGAAGTTTATGAAAGCAGTCTTGTGCATATACAGGTGCAACTGGCAATCATCCGCATCCTGGAATGCATAGAACTCAACATCTTTAAGTGTAGGTATCTTCTCACTCATCTTAATGGTAATCTTGTTGCCTTCAACTTCAATAGGAGCATTATAAAATTGCTCTACGCCATTGTAATGGCCAGAATAACGCATAGTCTCCGCGTCAGGGAACTGGATGTTGAAAAGGATAGTCTTCAACATTTTGTTCAAGCCAGTGCCGTCCAATGTTGCAAAATTCATGGTATAGCCCATAAACTCAATGTCCTTATCCAATCCCTTTACATTTGACAAGTACATTTTTGAATAATCGTAGTTTTTGCCTGCAAGGTTGAGCCCCTGTTTTACGCGCAGCCAAGACTGGGTTGACTCCTCGCCATCAAATATATAATGTTTAAAACTCATTATATCTCCATATGCGGTACCATTAGGAGTGTACACCAGTTTGGCAACTATATAATGGGAGGAATCAGTTTCATTATTAAAGCCACCCTGGAAAATCAAGTCTCCAACTACCTTATACTTTGAATTTTCCAAAACTGAATACTTTTCCAGATAACCATCCCAACCAGTGAATATTGCATTTCCGTTATCATCAAAAGAGTGTATTCTCATAGAATCCATAGCATCATTGCAAACCCACATACCAACAACCTCCTCAGAAAGGTCGTTAGCGCAGTAGTTGAAAGTCATGCGTTCTCCATTATCTGTCACGATAGAGAATGCCATGCCAGGGATAATGTCAAAATGGCCCTCAACAGTTACATTATCTTCAAAATTAAGGATAGCCTTGCCATCCTTCAATGCAATGGTACCTTTTACATCCTCCCAATACTTTCCATCTGCCAAACCAGTAGCAACCATAGAACCATCTGCAGAAATTACCAAAGCCTCAGCAAAATTTTCCTGAAGGCAAGTCCAGGTACCTACAAGGTCTGCGCTGTGATCATAATGGTTGCAATCATCCTTGTCACAAGAGATGAAACCCAACATTGCCACAAGGGCAATCATCAAAAATTTAAAGATCTTCATACTTTTTTTTGATTATTAGTAAAAATTATACATGTTCAAGGCCGCATATTTACGTCAATATTTCGGAATCGACAAAAAAGCGGCAAGATGTTAAACATGTTAACAGCTTAACATTTTTCCCTACGGGCGAAAACATGGCTCCCTCCCGAGGAAGTACGATTTACAGAAAAAACAGAGGGGGATGCACCGCGTAGGCATACCCCCCTTATGGAGTAGATATTTACGCTTGCGAGATTACTCGACAAGTTCGATTGCTTTCATTACGAAGCTCACGTTGATGCTTTCCACACGTGCTTCCATATCGGCATATACCTTCGCTACGGCAGCAGCATCAGTTGGGTCAATCTTGCCCTCTACCATCATCGTAACAACCTCCAAGTTTGCAAAGTAGTTGATGAACGACTGGGTAGGCATATACATGTGCAACTGGGTATCGTCAGCATCCTGGAACATATACATATCCACCTTGCGCAAAACAGGGATTGACGCGCTCATATCGAGAGTCACCTTGTTGCCCTCTACGCTGATAGGAATATCAATCATTACATCCTGACCATTAGAGCGGTAAATTTGCTTGATGGTGTTGGCATTTGGGAAAATCACACAGAAAAGTTCAGAGCGGAACAACATATCAAAGTTGCCGTTTGCTATATTGGCCATGTTGAAATTGTGACCCAAAATATTGAAATCCTCGTCTTTACCCTTTACATTGGTAACGTAGGCGGTGTTATAAGCATATGCATTGCCTGCGAGATTAAGAGACTGCTTAACGCGGAGCCAAGAAGAAGTTGTTTCCTCTAATTCACCATTAACAGGGGCATATCCACTCATAAACATCATATCTCCCAAAGAATTAGTATTGGGAACATACATCAATCGTACGGCAGCATATGATTCAATACCATCAACAAGATTTCTCCCTGACAAATTTATAAACATCAAATCGCCAATTACTTTGTATTCCGCCTCCTCGTTTACAACAGAATTACCTGTTGCAGCCGATTTTTCAGTCGTTAAATAAGTTTTACCATTCTCAGTGTATCTCTGAATCGCCATACTATTCGTTTCAAGAGATTGCCCTTTTGTGCATACCCACATACCAACAATCTCATCAGAAAGGTCACTGGCACAATAGTTAAAAGTCAAACGACTTCCATCTTCTTTGAAGATAGAAAATGCCATGTTTGGGATAATATCAAAATGCCCCTTAAATGTATTTCCATCTTCGAAAGTTAAAGTAACATTGCCATTCTCTACTACGATATTACCGCCAAGATCTTCCCAAGACTTAGTACCATGATAACCAGTAGAAACGACTGACCCGTCAGCATTGATAACAAGAGACTCTGCAAAATTCTCAGTAAGGCATGTCCAAGTACCTACAAGGTCTGTGCTGTGGTCGTAATGGTTGCAATCATCCTTATCACAAGAGATGAAGCCGAACATTGCCACAAGGGCAATCATCAAAAATTTAAGATTCTTCATTAGTTCAAATTTTTATTATAATTATATATATACTCTCTTAGATTGCCTTTGTAGACTTGGTCATTACAAAGCTTACGTTGATAGTCTCAACTGCTTCGTCAATGCTGTCGAATACAGCCTTTACTGCAGCTGCATCTGTTGTGTCAATGAGACCCAACTGATCCATGATGGTAATCTGCATGTTTCCAAAGAAGTTCACGAATGCTGTAGAATGCATGTACATATGCATCTGGGTGTTGTCCTGATCCTGGAAAGTGTAGAGGTCAATATCCCTATAAGCAGCGTTCTTCT
>JAFOER010000108.1 GCA_017380095.1 Bacteroidales bacterium | reverse complement strand
TCCCTTGAATATGAGAATGCCCCCATTTTGGGTGCAGCGGCACTGGCCATAAAGGAGATTGAAAAGAGAAACGTGGTTGTTGCCAGAAGAAAGATTTTTTAGGAATTAAAAACAATACAATAATTATGAAGTATTTTATAAGATCCGTAAAGTACCTGTTCTATTTCTCATTCATGTGCGGAATCATACTTGTACTTACATTCCATTTTTCAGTAAAGCCTGAGGACCTTACCCTTATGGACATGCTGCTTGTAGACAACTCACTCTACAAGATGCTTGCCTTTTTTGTAGCAGTGGCAGCAGTTTATCCAGCTTTGGGATTCCAAAAAAAGGAGGTCTACATCTCTAATTTCAAGGAGAACAAGAAACAGATTATAGAATTGTTTGAGAATGCAAACTACGTTATAGCAAGCGAGAGCGCAACCTCAATCTCATTCAAATTGAGAAACCCTTTCTTGCGCGTATTGCGCCTTTGCGAGGATTACGTTACAATTGACTTCTCCGGCAATCCAATTGTAATGGAGGGATTGCGCAAAGATATTCTCCGCTTCTCACGCGGAATAGAGTATATCTGCAGAAGCGAAGAGGAGTAACATCTACTCCTCTTCCTGCAAACTTTTGGAGGCTGCTTCAAGTGCAGAATAAAACTCTTCTCCAAATTTACGTATTATTGGTTCCCGTAGAAATACATACACGGGAACCTTTTCTTTTTTACCTTTCTCAAAAGCACATTTGCAGATGTTCCACCTGTGCAGGTTAAGGGCTTGTACTCCATTTGAGAGGGTGCTTACCCTTATGGGATACAATGCACATGATATTGGCTTGCGGAATTTGCACTCCCCTTTGCAATATGCCAGCTCAGTGGCGCAGAAACAATTGTGGTCCTTGTCAAAACTTGTGTAAACACACTCCTCACCATTTACAAGCGGAGTTACAAGATCCCCGTCCTGGTCCACCACACCAAAGCCCTGCTTATGAAGCGCCCCTATACCCTCTGGGGTCATATACTTGCGGTAGTTGTCAAACTCTTTCCTGAAACTGTCAACCTCATCTCCCTCCAACGGGGCACCGCTGTCTCCTATTATACAGCATGCACCGTGGCATTTCTCAAAATCACATGCAAAATACTCTGTTAGTATCTCCGACGAAACAAGGCATCCCCCTATTTCAAAAATGAAACTTCTGTCTCTTGTAATCATATTCTACAAATCAAAATAATCCCTTATGAACTGGTTCTCCCTGAACAGGTTCTGGGTGTTGACATCCTGGGTTGTCCCCTCCATTACCACTGTTATCCTGTTTCCCCTACGGTACAGTTTATCAACAAAACTGCAGAAATCCTTGGCAGTAATGCCGGCTATTTCAGCCATATACCCCTGATGCATATCCTTGCCCAGAAGATAGTTTACAACAAAATTGTCTACCCAATAACTGTTCCTGTCCATGGCAGAGAGGATCACCTTACGGTAGTTTTTCTTGAGCAGGGCAAACTGCTCCTCACTTATGCCGTCATATACAACCTCCTTGAGCTTTGATTCAAGCACATTAAGAATCTCCTGTACACCTGCACTGTCTGTCTCAAACCTCGACTTGCACTTGAGGATCTCCTCCGGATAAAACTCTATTGAAGAACTCACTGTACTTTTTGGAGAAAGCTCCCTTATAGCCCCGTTTGAATACACCTCCTTGAGGAACTCTTCAAGCAATCCTCCCAATATCCTGTTCCGTTGGGTATTCTGCATTCCCGACGACAATGTCACATCCACATACGATTTTGGAATCATCATCCGGTGGAGGAATCTCCTCTCCACAATACCTTTTGCAGGATAATCCGGTTTTACAAACCACTCTTCAGTATCATGTCTGGTATCCAATGAACCCAGATACTTGAGGACATATTCCCTCATCTGCTCCACAGGGGCATTCCCTGCAAACACAAAGATAAAGTCTGCAGGATTTCCGAGCCTCCTGTTTATAACAGACTGCACCTTGTAATAATCCATCTGGTCTACATACTCTTTTGAATACGCAGGCAAGAAGCGTCTGTTGCCCGCATTGTAATAACTTACGGAATCCTCAAACACCTTTACAGGTGAAAGTTTTCTGTAAAGGGCTTCGTAACCTTTTCCCTTGCGGTATATGTCAAATGAATCATAATCATCCTTGCGCTGGGTAAAACTCAAGTTCACAAGATGGAAGAACTTCTCCAGATTGCCTACAGATGTGTATCCCGACAACTGCTCCATATAATCATTTATGGAAACATCCAGAGAAAGGTTATAATTTGTGTAAAGCTTTTCCCATGTGCTTCTGGCAATTCCCCCAACGGCACTCAAATTGGCAATGTCACTTATATACAACTTGAGGTCAGCACCAAGATTCTCCTTTACAACAGAGAGTCCGCCCTTGCTGGCAGCCTTGAATGAAATGGTATCCCCGGAGCCTTCAAGACTTTTGAAATATACCTTTATGCCATTTGACAAATTGAATATCACAGCACCCGTAGAAGGGTCTTCATTCTCTGAAACAATGGTTGCCTGATGCTCTCCGGCAACATATTTGGGCCATACAACCGCCGCATCCACACTTGCAATATAATCGGTTTTTGCCAGAGCGTGTACAAAAGAGTCCTGTATCCTCTCCTCAGAGAGTTCCTCTATCCCTTCAACCTCCGGCATACGGCATGAGATTACCACCCCCTCTTTCTGCCCCAACAATGCTGACGCATACTGGTTGAGCCTATCCAGCCTCAACTGGTCTGAGAAAAGGATCTCCTTCATTATCTCAAAATGCATTTCTATGCTGGCAAGCGAATACCCCTTAAGATAATTCTCCTTTACTCTCTCCATGAACAGGGAGTTGGGCTGGCTGAACCTGTTGTCATATACAAACTCCACCGCTTTGTAGTGGTTGTCTCTTCTGGTACGGAACTCCTGCTGGTTGAATCCGGTTCTGGCAATTCTGTTTATCTCTCCGCTCATGAATGAGATTGCAGAATAGACTGTACCCGGAAGGGTCTCAAATGAGATCTCAAACGTCTCAAGATTCTCCATTCCCATAAATTCACCCCTGGTTATCTCCACATTGGATATGGGCAGATTCTGCTGCACTATGCCGCTCTGGAGCCTTGAAAGCAACAGAGAAGATACTGCCTCATCCAGATATTGCTCTATGTAAGGGACGCTGGTTTTCTTGTATTTAGCCAACAGCGGCACTCTCTGGAAACTTATGGATATCCTGGTTTTGTCATACTCCGGGTCCTTCCCTATCACAACCTCAGTTCCCTTTACCATCTTTGGCTTGTAATGGTTCCTGCGCTCCCCTTTCAAAGGTTTGGGAATGGTTGCAAAAATTGATTTTATCTGGGTTTCAACCTTCCCCAAATCTATATCGCCTACAACAAATACAGCCTGCAAGTCCGGCCTGCACCAGTTGTAATAGAAATTCCTCAGTTCCTTGGAAGAAAAGCCCTCAATGTCATTGATCTGCTGCGGCGTAATCCCTTTTGCATACGGGCTTCTGGGATACAGTTCCTTTATGATCTGTGCATCAATCCTGCTCTCGGCATCACATTGCTCAGAAAGGGTCTTCTTGAGCATTGGCATTGCCTTGGCAATATCCTCCTCATCTATATTTATTGACGCCATCCAGTTATACAGGATAAGAAGGGTGGAGTCCATAGTGTTCTGGTTTGTTATGGGAACATTGCTTATTGTGTATGCAGTTTCATCTTCACCGGTCTCAAATTTTATATCCTTTGAGCCTACGCCCAACGAGTTGAGATATTTAACAATTGTGGAATCCGTAAAGTTCCTGGTACCCCTTACCGAGAGCAATTCAAGCATCTTGAACATTCCCTTCTGCTCCGGTTTCTCCAGAACAGTACCAACCTTCTGTACCACTGCAAAATCTGCATGACCCTTGTAAGCAGGGTTCTTTACCGCATAATATGTAAGGCCGTTGGCCAGCTTGCCGGTCTTTATTCTTGGGTCTGCAGGGAGCGGCTGCACATCCGGGGTCTGCGCAAAAAGGGCCGCTGCGCGCAATGATATGATTATAAATGCCAGAACAAGGCATAATTTTTGCTTCATGAAACCTGATTTTATTGTTGGCTAAAATGCAAAAATACAAACTTTCAATCTCTTTTTTGTTTGTAGATGTATTTTTTTTATTTTTGCCTAACCAAAAACAGATTTGTAACTATAAAAACATAAAACAGAAATGAAAAAGATCGCTAAACTTTTTGCTGTAACCGCAATGGCTCTATTCGTTTGCGTTTCGGCAAGTGCACAGGATTTGGCACAGGCAACTGAATTGTATAACGCTGCTGCTACTGCCCTTAACGAGGGTAACCAGGCTGGCGCATTGGAGAACTTCCAGAAAGCACTTTCTATGGCTGAGGCTCTTGGAGAGGAGGGTGCAACCCTTGCAACAGACTGCAAGAACATCATCCCTAAACTTTTCCTTCAGTTGGGTAAAGAGGCTGCAAATGCAAAAGAGATGGACAAGGCAATTGAGCTTTTGGCTCAGGCTGAGAAACTTGGCAACGAGTACGGCTTGGCTGAGGTTGCTGCAGATGCAAAAGACCTTGTTCCTCAGATTTACATCATGGACGGAAACAACCTTTTGAACGAGAAGAAATTTGCTGAGGCTGCTGCAGAGTACCAGAAAGCCCTTGACCTTAACGGCGAGAACGGCATGGCATGGTTGAGACTTGGCATGTGCAAGGCAAGCTTGAATGATGCTGCAGGCGCTACTGCCGCTTTCACCAAAGCAGGCGAGTTCGGCCAGAAGGACGCTGCAGACAAACAGTTGGGCAACATGTACCTTAAAGCTGCTGTAGCTGCATACAAAGCTAAAAACCACGCTGCAACTTTGGAGAACGTTCTTAAAGCTGCAGAGTTCGGAAACACCAAAGCAAATATCTACGGCGGTATGGCTGCATTCAACCTTAAGAAATATGACGAGTGCATCAAACTGTTGGAGGGTGACGGTTCTGTAAACGCAAAATACTACCTTGCAAGAGCATACGAGGCTAAAGGCAATACTGCAAAAGCTTGCGAGAACTACAAGGCCATTACTTCAGACAAGAACTTTGGCGCATACGCAACCAGCAAAGTTGGTTCACTATGCAAATAGAGCTTGAGCTGCTTGCTCCGGCTAAAAATAAAAGTATCGGCATTGCAGCAATAAACTGTGGTGCCGATGCTGTATATATTGCAGGCCCTAAATTTGGAGCACGTGAGGCTGCCGGCAACAGCATCTCTGACATTGCAGAGCTGGTGGAACATGCCCACAAGTTTGGGGCAAAAGTATATATGGTGGTAAACACCATACTCTACGAACACGAGCTCCAGCAGGCCCGTGAAACCATTGTTGAGGCATACAACATAGGGTGCGATGCCATCATTGTACAGGACCTTGCAATCCTGCAGATGGAACTTCCGCCCATTGAACTTTTTGCCTCCACCCAAACCAACATAAGGACACCGCAACAGGCCAGATTCCTGGAATCTCTCGGATTCAGCAGACTCATCCTTGCAAGGGAACTGAGCCTTGGGCAGATATCTGCAATAAAGGAGGCTACCTCTGTTCCTCTTGAATCCTTCATACACGGAGCACTCTGCGTAAGCTATAGCGGCCAGTGCTACCTTAGCCAGAAAATTGCCGGCAGAAGTGCCAACAGAGGGTGCTGTGCCCAGGCATGCAGGTCCAATTATACCCTTGTGGACGCCTCCGGAAAAGAGGTGAAGCTTCCCGACGGCACACCACTTGCAAAAGAGACCCCAATACTTTCATTGAAGGATTTCAACCTGAGCAACCATATTCCACAACTGGTAAAGGCAGGAATAACTTCATTCAAGATAGAGGGAAGGCTCAAGAATGAGTCATACATAAAGAACACCGTACTGCTCTACCGCCGCAAGATTGATGAATTCCTCAAAGACAATCCGTCGTACTGCAGGGCTTCTTATGGAAACTGTATGGGAGGATTTACCCCAAATCCGGCAGCAACCTTCAACAGGGACTACACCACCCTGTTCATAGAGGGCAAAAGGGGCAACTGGCACAGCAGGGACGGGGCCAAATACCTGGGAGAATTTGTCGGGAATATAACAGGTTCCGGAACAAACAGGTACGGCCAGCTTCATTTTACATACAAGGGGAGCTCGGGAAACGTGATAAACAACGGCGACGGACTCTGCTTCGTTACCCCTAAAGGGGAGATTCTGGGAGCCAGGGCCAACACCTGCAACGGCAATATGGTGGCCACAACGGAAAAACTTTCTGTACCTGCAGGATCCAAGCTTTACAGGAACTACAATATCCTCTTTGAGAAGGAGATGGAGAAGAATCCTCCGCGCAGGTGCATAGAAGTGGCTGTAAGCGTTTATTCTGCGGGAAACGGCTATCTTGTAAAAGGGATTACCGCAGAGGGGATTGAAGGGGTATGCACAGTTGAAGGGAGAGGTGATGTTGCCCAGAATCCGGCACTTGCCCTTGAGAATATAAGGAAACAGCTTGGCAAGAGCACCGGAATATTCAATTTTACAGTTGAAGCCATAGAACTGGATGAGGTACCGTTCCTTCCTGCCTCCCAGCTGAACGGAATAAGGAGGGATCTTGCAGTGGTGCTTGAGAGGGAGATTGCCGCCACTGTAAACAGCAGAAGGGAGAGGGATGCCCAGGCATTTGTTGCAAGAAAAGAGCAAGGGCACAAACTCCCTGCAAACAAGGAGCTGAGCTATCTTGCAAACTGCTCAAATTCACTTTCAAGAGGCCTTTACGCCTCTCTGGGAGCAGAGGAGATTGCCCCTGCATACGAACTGCAGGAGGCGCCGCAGGCAGAACTGATGCGTACCAGGTACTGCATAAAGTATGAGTACGGCCTATGCCCCAATTACAGGACAAAATGGGGAAATGACAGGAACTACAGGGATAACCTGGGGAAAATAAACTTTACTGAGCCTTTGTATCTCCTTAACGGAAAGAACAGGCTGCAGCTGAAATTTGATTGTGCCAACTGCGAAATGTTGGTTATTGGATAAAAAGATGTAACTTTACATTATGCCTTATTCCAGTGTTTTGGGACATACGGAGATTGTAGCCAATCTCAGGAGCATGGTGGAGTCCGGAAGGATGCCGCATGCTGTGCTTTTCACTGAAAAGGCGGGGTACGGAGCATTGCCTTTGGCGCTCGCAACCCTCAACCACATGTTCGGCGGGAGCCCCAAAGTTACCCGTCTGGTACATCCGGATATCCATTTCACCTTCCCGATAAATACCTCAACACTCATTGGCGGGGACAAGAGGGGTGAACTGGAGCAGTTTTACCCGCTTTGGAGGGAACTGGTGCTGGGAAACCCATATTTCAGCGAGGCCCAGATGTACAAGGCATTTGGAATGGAGAACAAGCTTGGGACAATAAGTGTTGCCGAGGCCAACTCAATGATAAGGAAACTGAGCCTGAGCTCATACGAGGGAGGGGCAAAGGTGATGCTTATAATGTTTCCGGAGAGGATGACACTGGAGTGTGCCAACAAACTCCTCAAGAACCTTGAGGAACCACGCAGCGGAACATACTATTTTATGGTTTCGCACAATCCGGAGAAGATCATTTCCACAATCATCTCCAGGTGCAGGATTATTGAGGTGCCGCCAATTGACAGGGAGCTGGTGGCGCAGGAGCTCATAAAGGTTGCAGGGGTATCGGGTGAAGAGGCCGCATTCTGGGCAAAATGCTCGGGAGGAAGCCTGGGGAAGGCTCTTGAACTTATACAGCGGGAGGAGGAACAGAGCGAGCATTACAGCACTTTTGTCTCCATCCTGGAAAATGCACTGCAGAAAGACCTGTGCGCACTTACAGATACGTGGGAACAGGTTGCATCTTACGGCAAGGAGAGGCAGAAGGCCCTTTGCACCGAGGGTGCCGAGATACTGAGGAAATTATACATGATAAGTCTCGGGATGGATGAAATCTCATACGCATCTGCAAAGGAGATGAAGACACTCGGGGATTTGTCGGGAAAAATAAAGAAGGAATTTTACCATAAGGGGTATGGCTATCTGAATAACGCACTTGAGTGCATAGAGAGGAACGTGAACCCCAAATTCATTTTTTGCGATTTATGCAATCGCATATACTACAATATATAGCTATGGGAACAATTAAGGAATATGATTGCCAGAGAGGATGCGAAAAGGAGATTAATGAATCTGGCGAAATAAACTGCACATACAAGAGGGGCTGCTGCAAGCTTGGGGTTTTCAACTGGCTTGAGGGGATTAGCCAGGACGACTTGAAGGACCTGTTTGAGGTGAGGTTCAAGAATACCAGGAAACTTATATTCCGCAACACATCCGAGCAGAACCTGAAGATTGGTGACATTGTGGTGGTTGAGGCACAGAACGGATACGACGTGGGAATCATCACCCTTGCCGGACCTATCATTGCAAACCAGCTGAAGAGGGACCGCATTGACCCTACAACATACGAATTCAGGAAGATATACCGCAAGGCACGCCCTGCAGACATAATGAAATGGCAGGAGGCAATTGCCCGTGAGCACAAGACAATGATCCGCTCGCGCCAGATGGCTGCCGCACTGCAGCTCAATATGAAGATTGGAGATGTGGAGTTCCAGGGAGACGGCTCAAAGGCCATCTTCTACTACATTGCAGATGAGAGGGTTGACTTCCGCCAGCTGATTAAGGATTTTGCAGAGGAGTTCCGCATAAGGATTGAGATGAAGCAGATTGGAGCAAGACAGGAGGCAGGCCTGATTGGAGGCCTGGGTGTCTGCGGCCAGGCACTCTGCTGCTCACGCTATATGAACAACTTCCAGTCAATTACCACACAGGCTGCACGTTGCCAGGACCTTTCACTCAACCCCCAGAAACTTGCAGGACAGTGCGGCAAGCTCAAATGCTGCATCAACTACGAGGCCTCTGTATATGTTGATGCCCAGGCCAAAATGCCTAAGGTTACAGAGCCTTTGCAGTTTGAGGACGGTGAGGCATTCCTTATGAAGACAGATATCCTCAAGGGTATGATGTGGTTCTCATACGACCCTAAGAGCATGGCCAACATGGTAGCCCTTGGCAACAAGGAGGTTAAGGAGATCATTGCCCTGAACAGGAAAGGGGTAAAGGCTCCTTCACAGATGCACAACAACCTTGGTGAGAAAAACACCGAGTTCATGAGCGCAGCCGGAGAGGAGAGCATCTCACGCTTCGACAACGACAACAAGAAGAAGAAAAAGGGACGCAAGGACCACTCAGACCGCAAGGAGGAGCGCAGGGAGAATGCAGAGCGCAAGGAAGGCAGAGAGGGCGGCGAGCGCAATGAGCGCCGCGAAGGTGGAGAGCGAAACGAGCGCAGAGAGGGCGGTGAGCGCCGTGACAGAGGCGGCAACAGAAGACACCGCGGCAACAGGGAAGGCGGCGAGCGCAGAGAGGGTGGCAACAGGGAGAGAAGGGAGAAAAACAACAACAGCGGCAATGAGGCATAAGACAATCATTGCCTGGATACTCCTCCTCACAGTTGCTGCAGGGTGCAAAAAACCTGTAAACGACTATTCCTACATAAACCTCAACCGTCTCAAGGGGTGGGAAGGGGAAACGGCCCTCAACCTCCACTTTGACATGGTTGACACCACCGGAGCCTGCGAGCTCTACATTGCCGGGGAAATAGTTGTCCAGCGCACAACCGGAGAGGAAAAAGGATACCCCATAAACCTCACCTTCATTGCTCCCGACAGCACCAGCTGGGAAGATTCCGTATTCCTTCCGCTCAACGTGAAGAGGGACAGCGACATTACAATAACATCGCACGGAATAAAAAGCATTGAATGGCCATACAGGAAAAATATACACAACCCAATACCAGGAGAGTGGACTGTGATAATCACCAAGGGTGATTCCGAAGCTGATTACAGCGACATTGTGGGACTGGGAATATATTGCAAACAACAGAAACCATGAGTTCAAAAGACAAACTGAGGAAATTTAGAGAAAACGAGACATTCGGCTGCCTTTACCAGCCCACTACAGAGGAGGTACTCGGCAAAGACTACTCCTTGAAGGGAAAGTGGCACCAGGAAGTTTTCGGGAACAACAACCCCATAACCCTTGAGCTGGGTTGCGGCAAAGGAGAATACACCATTGCCCTGGCAAAAATGTTCCCTGAACGCAATTTTATAGGAATAGACATTAAAGGTGCCCGTCTGTGGAAAGGTGCCAAACAGGCAGTAGAGGAAAATATGCCCAACGTGGCATTTGTCCGCACCAGAATTGAATTCATAGAATCACTTTTTGCAAAAGACGAGATTGAGCAGATATGGATCACCTTTGCAGATCCTCAGCTCAGAAGGGAGCGCAGAAGGCTTACCGGCCCGATGTTCCTTCACCGCTACCGCAACTTCCTTCTTCCTTGCGGTATCATAAACCTCAAGACCGACAGCCGCTTCCTGCATGAATATACCCTTGCCTGCGCTCAGCAGAACAACCTGGAAGTGCTTGAGGCAAATACCGACATCTACGGCAGTGGCCGCGCAGATGAGATACTCTCCATCCGCACCTTCTATGAGGCACACTACATAAAGAAAGGATTACCAATCACCTATATGGCATTCAGGATCAGCAACCCCGGGCAGCTCATCTCCCCAAAATGGGATGAAGAGTACTGGTACGACCAGGAAATTGAATCGCACGGATTCGTTCCTGCCAACAAAGGATAACTGTTAAATAAAAGAGAGGGAGCCGGTGGGCTCCCTCTTCTGTTTATGTGCTGTTTTGGAATGAATTATTTTATCACGCCAAGTTCCTTGCCAATTTTTGTAAATGCCGCAATAGCTTTGTCAAGGTGCTCCCTTTCGTGGCCGGCAGAGATCTGTACACGGATACGTGCCTGGTCTTTAGGAACCACAGGGTAGTAGAAGCCTACAACGTAAATTCCCTCGTCAAGCAGTTTCTCAGCCATCTGCTGTGAAAGTTTTGCATCATAAAGCATAACTGCACAGATTGCACTCTGGGTAGGTTTGATGTCAAAACCTGCAGCCTTCATCTGGGCAACAAAGTAATCTGTGTTTGCATGCAGTTTGTCCTGCAGCTCGTTTGTGCGGGCCATCATGTCAAACATTGCACAACCTGCAGCAGCAACCATTGGAGGTATTGAGTTTGAGAAAAGGTAAGGGCGTGAACGCTGTCTGAGCATTGCAATAATCTCTTTCTTACCTGTAGTGAAACCGCCTATGGCACCACCGAATGCCTTGCCAAGGGTACCTGTGATGATCTCTATCTTGCCCCTGAGGTTATGAAGTTCTGTTGTACCTCTACCTGTCTGGCCTACAACACCTGCCGAGTGTGACTCATCAACCATTACCATTGCATTGTATTTCTCTGCAAGGGCGTGGATTTTGTCAAGAGGGCAAACGTTTCCGTCCATAGAGAATACGCCATCTGTTACGATAACCCTATATCTCTGGGCCTGGGCCTGTTTGAGACACTCCTCAAGCTCCTCCATGTTTGCGTTTGAATACCTGTAGCGTTTTGCCTTGCAAAGTCTTACGCCGTCAATGATAGAAGCGTGGTTGAGGGCATCCGAGATGATTGCATCCTCCTCTGTGAACAGCGGCTCAAATACGCCACCGTTTGCATCGAAACATGCTGCGTACAAGATTGTATCCTCTGTACCGAAGAACTCTGCAATTTTCTGCTCCAACTCCTTGTGAAGGTCCTGTGTTCCGCAGATGAAACGAACGCTTGACATTCCAAAGCCCCTCTCATCCAAGGCTTTCTTGGCTGCATCAATAAGTTCCTGATTATCTGAAAGGCCCAAATAGTTGTTTGCACAGAAATTAAGCACGTCCTTGCCTGTGCTCACCTTTATTGCCGCTCTCTGTGGAGAGACAATTACCCTTTCATTCTTGTAAAGGCCGGCCTCCTCAATCTCCTTGAGTGTGGTCTGCAAATAAGACTGGAAATCTGTATACATAATTCAGTTTCTATATTAGTTTAATTATTTTTGTAGTAATCCTTCAATTTATTCATATCTAGGGAAAGCAAATACAAAGTGACCATGTTTTCCGGAGGAGGCAATACCGTCGGTTTAAAGGTTATCCTTTCCAATATGTTCCTTTCCAACTCAAATAGTCTGTCGGGATTGAGATTCCTGAAAAATTTTATGTTCTGGAACCTGAAATAGATCAATCCTACTTCATTATTGCTGTCCATTCCAATGTATATGTTAAAAAAATCCCGCCCATAGAGCGTCAACCAGTCATTTATCGTATTCTTCCTCCCCTCTTGTTCCGCAAACTTATCTACCCTACCAAAACCCACACCCCTCAGATACTTTTTCAGATCCCGCTGCATTTTTCTATACTCTTTCTTGGCAAACACCCCAGTAAAGGCTCTATAAAGCTGTTTCTCAGCATCTTTATCCAAAAATGAATTGGTACGGCCTTCATATGGCCATCTCACATCAATCAAGCTATATACTGCATCATTAAAAGTGGCGAAATACTCCTTATTGATTACACCTATCACATCTGCAGTTATATACAGGAGATTATACTCGGTGCTAACACCTGCTATTATTAACGTATCAATTTGTCCTGAAGAACTTTTATAAAAATAAGATTCTGATGAATGATGTGTAAAATTCTCAATGTTAATCACACTGGTACCACTTTGTTGTCCATACATGGGTAAAACAACAAGTAGCGACAGTATGATTGGTATAAATCTCATTAATAAAACAATTCAACAATATGATTTATTACTTTCCATATTCATACAATGTGATTACTCACAAATATAGCAATTTAATGCATAACCGGCTTTGCCTTTAACAATTATTCTCCTCAATCGCACAAAATAGTTTCTTATTTGTTTCAATTGCGATGGCAAAATTGGATATTTCCATTTTTTGGAGTATTTTAGCAAGACTTTTGAATTTATAACAATAAAAAATAATAATTATGGCACTAGAGATTAATGATTCAAACTTCAAAGAGGTTGTTCTTGAGAGCGAGACTCCTGTTTTGGTAGATTTCTGGGCTACATGGTGTGGCCCTTGCAAAGCAATTTCCCCTATTATTGACGAGGTTGCTGCAGAGTTTGAGGGTAAGGCTGTTGTAGGAAAATGCAACGTTGATGATGCTGCTGACGCTCCTGCTGAGTACGGTATCAGAAACATCCCTACCTTGTTGTTCTTTAAAGGCGGTGAGGTTAAGGACAAGCTTGTAGGTTCTACCAGCAAGGCTGCTATAGTTGAGAAGCTCAACGCTTTGCTATAAGAAAACAACATTAACTTTTAAAATTGGAAGCTATGAAGAAGTGTATTGTACTGGTAGTAGCGCTTATGCTCGTTTCCATTCAGGGTTTTTCCCAGTTTGGAGTTAAAGGAGGTCTTAATTTCACAAAGTTTACCGGGTTGGAGAACATTTCCAATAAGGTTGACCAGAATACCGGATTCCATTTGGGTGTCCTTTACAAGGCAAAAATTCCATTGGTAGGGATTACAATACAGCCCGAGCTCATATACTCACAGTTCAGCGGTGATGTTACATTTGACATAGGGATGGATGTTCCGCCCACTTCTTCTGCATATTATCCGGATCCGGAGATATTTTCTGCCGGACTTAAGCTTCATAACCTCATGCTCCCTGTGAGCTTGCAGTGGGGACTGGACCTTGTACTTTTCAGGCCTTTCATTCAGGTGGTACCATATATCGGTTATGTACTGAATACAGAGAAGGGCAATTACTTGAGATCTTGGGATATAAACAAGTTCAAGTATGGTGTGGGCCTTGGTGCCGGAATTGATGTGTGGAAACTGCAGATAAGCGGAAGATACAACTGGGAAATGGGCAAACTTGCCGAATGGGGCTACTACAAAAGCAAACACGGCAAGAACAAGGGGTTTGAACTTTCAGCAGCTTTCTTCTTTTAAAATTTGACCGATGAGACTTGACTTTGTAAAACAGGAATTGGGCAAACATTGGAGCGGCTATGGCCAGGCCATCAGGGCTGCGCTTGCGAGTGACAACAGGCTCCTCACAAAATTGAATGAGTATATCATTGATACGGCGGGCAAACAGCTCCGTCCCGTATTGTGTCTGCTCTCTGCCCAGGCCTGCGGTGAAGTCTCACAAATGAGTTACGAGTGTGCAGCTGTGTGTGAAATCATACACACAGCCACACTTTTACATGATGATGTTGCCGACAATGCAGACCTCAGAAGGGGTTTGCCTACCGTAAAGGCTGCATTCAGCCCGGCAGCCTCTGTCCTTACAGGAGACTATTGGCTTGCACAGGGAATGTACCTCCTTATAAACAAGTGCAATACAGAAATTCTAGGGCACTTTACAAAAGCCCTTCACGACCTTTCAGTTGGAGAAATCATACAAATGGAAAAGGCTGAGGAGCTTGATACAACCAGGGAGGATTATTATAAAATAATTGAGTGCAAGACTGCAAGCCTTTTCATTGCTGCAGTAAAGAGCGGTGCAATCTCCGCCGGGGCTCCACAGGAATATGTAGATGCTGTCTCAAGTTATGCCTTCCATCTTGGACTTGCTTTCCAGATGAGGGACGACATTTTCGACTACTCTCCTAAGATGGATACAGGCAAACTGGCAGGAGCCGACCTTAAGGAGCGCAAGATTACATTGCCGCTGCTTTGTGCAATGGAAGCTTCTCCAGAAGAGGGGGAGCAGATAAGGAAGCTTATAAACGGAATAGAGAATACCGTTACAAAAGGGGAAGAGATTACAGAATCAGATGCCCAAATCATAAGCGAGGTAACCTCTTTCATAAATGCAAATGACGGCATTTCAAAAGCTCAGGAGATTCTTGAGCATCATATTGCCATTGCCGTTGATTCCATCTCCACACTTCCTCAAAGCGTTGCCAAAGAGAGACTTGTGCAGCTGGCAGAGTATGTAGGCAAGAGAAATTCATAATATGCTTTTTGAGATTTTCATAGACCTGATTGCAGTGCTTGTAGCTGTTGCAGGCATCGTTGGCTGCATTATACCTGCAATACCCGGTCCCCCTCTCACATATGCTTCCCTGCTGTTGCTGTATCTGTTCAACAATCCCCATAATGCCATTACCGGGAAATTCCTTATAATATGGATTGCCATAACAGCAGCCGTTACTATCCTTGATTATGTGGTACAGCCATATTTTACCAAAATTACAGGAGGGTCAAAACTTGCTGTCAGATACTCAATTGCAGGAATGGTGGCCGGAATGGTCTTCTTCCCCCCTTTCGGGATTATTGCAGGCTCTTTCATAGGGGCTCTCATTGCAGAATTTATTGTAAACAAGAAACCCCTCCAAAACTCCCTGCTTGCAGCATTCGGAGCCTTTTTGGGGTTCATTTTCGGCACCGGCCTCAAACTGGCTGCGTGCGGCACCATGCTTTACTACGTAATACGTTTTATCTTTGCTGCAGCATAATCTATTTGAATATGCCACATCTGTATGAACGTTCCCCAAAGGTAAGTTCTACAGGTTCTTTGAGGACAACCTCGGTACTGTCGGGAACATAAAGCCATATTGTATGTAGCTTCCCGGCAAATTTCTTCTCTTTTGAGTATACCTGCGGAATTAGGGTAAGGAGAGAATCCTGCACAGATGCCACCTCACCAAGTTTTGTCTCGCCCCAGTACAATGAGGTAAATGTCCCCCTTATATAAGGGACAGATATATCCGCAGAACGCCTTATTATAAGTTTTGGATACCAGGCAAGTTCTGTCCCCCTCCCTTCATCATTATTGAGGTAGAACATCTCAAGACTATAGCCGGCTACCTCAATATTCAGTTTTACCCTCTCCATGCCAAGCACTTGAGGACACTCCACATAAACCGTATCCTTTGGGGAGCTGAATGCCATCTCCTCCTTATAACCGGTATTGAGGTCATAGTATGGATTAAGTGCCTTTACCGAGCATACCACAAAGATGAATGAACTTGCCAGCCATGCCAGGAACAGCACAAGTCCGGGCCTCCATTTTGGGGAGTTGAACCTGAAGCACAACTTCAGGCCTCCGTACAGCATACCTACACAAGGCAACAGGAATGCAAGCACTCCAAACACCTTGAGCCACATTGTACTTCCTATATTCAGCTCAATGAAATCCGGAACAGAAAGGAGCGAAATGCCATGCACAATATCCAATCCCAGCAAGCATACCCCCAAAGCCACAATGCCTCCAAATCCAAAGGCTGTAAGAAGCACCCCCACACAAAAACATATCACCCTCCACAATGTAGAAAAGAATGTCCCTGTAACCTTTGTACCAGCCTGCCACATTTCACTTCCGGCATCCCTTGCCCCCTGAGCAAACTTCCTGTGTATATTATCCACATTCTGGGCCTCCCCCCTCATCTGGCACCTCTGGGCCACTGTCCTGGCCGGAGGAATGATAATCCACATCACACAATAGGCAATCAGCATAAAGCCGGCCCATCCCATATCAATTCTCAGAATTGTCTTCCCGATAGAGAATACCGGAACCGTAATTACAAACGACACCAAAAAGAAGAGGATTCTCACCCACACTGCATCCATATTCCAATATGCACCCAAACCGCTGCACACACCCGCAACAATTCCATTTTGGGTATCCCTGAAAATTCTCCTCTTTACCTTCTCACCCTTTTTCGGGTTCTCCTCCCCTTCCATCTGATTCGGATGCCCGAGGATATTTATAATCTCATCTATATGATGGTACCGCACGGTGGAGTCCTTGCACCCGCGCTCTATAAGCAGTTCTGCGATCCTCTCTTCAATATCATTTACCACCTCCGCCTCCCCCTCGCCATAATACTGTCTCAACTCATCCAGATATTGTTCCAGCAACTCCAGGGCATTGCTCTCAACTGTAAAGGAGACACCCTGCAGACTAATGTTCACTACCTCTTTCATGGCTATTTGTTTTTAATGTATTCTACTGAATCAACTACCTCATTCCAGGCAGCATCCATCTCCTCAAGCGCCTGATGCCCCTTGGGGGTAAGGGTATAATATTTGCGCGGCGGCCCCTGTGTACTCTCCTCCCATCTGTAGCTGAGCATCCCCTGGTTCTTGAGACGGGTGAGCAAAGGGTACAGGGTTCCCTCAACTACAATCATTCTTGCCTCCTTAAGTTCACCAATCAGTGAAGAGGCATATGCATCCTTCCGCCTGAGTGTACTGAGAATACAATACTCAAGCACACCTTTACGCATCTGGGATTTTATATTGTCTACATTTGAATCAGTCATAACCGCTATTTGTTAGATGAAAACTTCATTAGATTCTCAGCCGTAGCAGGCAAGCCGAACAATTCGCATTTTTCAGCCGGAGTTTCCGCCAATGGGGCAGCAATCCAAAGGATGACATAGATCCAGAAACCTGCAGATCCCATAAAAAGGGCTATCACAAAGATAATCCTTACCAGCAGGGTATCTATATTGAGATACTGTGCCAAACCGGAACATACACCTGCTATGGATTTGTTGAAAGGGTTCCTGTAGAACTTTCTTGCAGGCTTGTTGCCGCTCAGGATATCCGAAATGGGATCTGAACCCTCCTCATTGTACGGCTCCCCGTCCGGCATGCCCAACTGTGAAATCACTGAATCCACCAGAAGGATATCTACCACATCCTTATATTTGTTTACCCTTTCCAGAAACAGTTCCGCTATCCTCTCCTCCAGATCTTCCATCACCTCATTGCTCTGCAGCCCCAGCTTGCTCCTGGTCCTGAATGCATTAAGATATTTTTTCAATCTGGAGTAAGCATCCTCATCCATCGCAAAGCTCCTTCCTCCAATTCCTACGTTTACAACTTTTTTCATAACCTTCCGTTTTACATTTTATATTGCAATGCAAATATATATAAATTTTTCAGTACCTTGTACTACATAGTACCAAAAAATTTACATATCTGCACATATATAACAAAAAAGGATGCCTCATGGGCATCCTTTTTTATGTTTCACTGTAGAAAGTCCAGTTTGTAAACTTAGTTTGCTGGAGTCTCCTCTGTTGCTGGAGCTACAGGCTCTGCAGGGAACTGAGGCTGTGCAACTGGAGCTGTGTTCTCAATTTTCTCAATAAGAGCTGAGTTGTTCTCGTCAGCTTTGGTAGAAACGAAAGCTGTTGCAGCAATACAAAGCACAATAATTATAATTGCAAGGGTCCAAGTTGCCTTCTCAAGGAAATCAGCAGTTTGTCTTACTCCAAATGTCTGGTTGCCAGCTGCAAAGTTAGCTGCCAATCCACCACCTTTAGAGTTCTGTACCAATACTACAAGAGTAAGGATTACACTTGCAATAACAATAAGGATAGCAATGACTGTGTACATAATTTATTTAATTTTTTGATTTTATTTCATTTACAAGGGATGCAAAGTAAGCACTTTTTTCTGGATATAGCAAAATTAGTTTTGCATAAACTTCTATTGCCTTGTCATAATAGCCCTGATCTGCATAAATTGCAGCCAAAGTTTCAGTTACAAAATCCATTGATTCAAAATCGGCGCCCGCTCCATCTGCAAAAACAGGATCCACCCTCTCCACATTGTCTGCAGGGGCACCAAGCCTTATTTCTGCCACCCTCTCAGAATCATCCAGTTGGGCAAAATCCTCCTTGGAGAAATAATCTCCTCCTACTACATATATTTTCTGCTGCACAGCATGGGTTTTGTCGGGAAGAACATCCTCCTGCACCATACTGTCATCTGACGTTTCCCCGTCTGCAACCTCAACCACCATATCACCCCCGGCCTCAAGGGAGGAGACAAAACTCTCAGCCTCCTGCTGTATACTGGAGAAATCTATCTCAAAGGTATCCTCTCCGGCATCCGCTGCAAGCACTACATCTGTATCCAGCAGCTCTTTCACCGGCACGTAAACCGCATTTTCCCCTTTCTTTACCTCTGCTGCCACCCTCCTGCATCTTAGCAGTACAGCATCCCTGCGTGGGAAAAAGATGAGGTTTTCCTTGTAGTTGCTCTCAAGGCACTCCGGTTCAACACTCACAAGATTGCACAGAAGGACCTCCCGCGCGTACGAAAACCACGGGTACCTGGATACCATAGCCTGCAATTGGGGTATCTCAAGATTTTGAATATTTGGAGTACCGTTTTCCAATGGATTACCAGTTAGCAACCGTTGCATTAAAAATATCCTCAACCAGAATCTCAACTATCTCGTCAACAAGCTGGGCCTCAACCGCATCCAATGAGAGATTTGAATCATAATCCTGGTATGCGGCAAAGGATTTCTCAAAATCCTCCTCCTCGTGCTTGTTGTTCTTGAAAATGATCTTTACCGTTACGGTAAGCCTGTTCTGCGCAGCTATCTCCTGCGATGTTACCGCGGTAGGAGTTACATCGTATGATGTGATGAATCCGCTCACCTCAAGGTCGCCCCCCTCCTCAAGCATCTCAAGCTTGGTAAGTCTCCTGTACTGGTCCTGCAAAGCCATTGTAAGTGTGTTGCTCAAAGCCGGATTCACCTTCATTGCCCTGTTCTCTATATTGTATACAGAGATGGTATGCACGTCGGGAGCAATGGATGTATCATTGAATTTGTATATGCCGCAGGCCGCCAACAGGCACGCCGCCAGGGCAATAAGAATAAATGTCCTCTTTCCCATAAATTAGTCCTCTTCCAAACCCAGTTCCTTAATTTTTCTGTATAGTGTCCTTTCCGATATTCCCAATGCATCTGCAGCATCCTTCTTGTTTGAATATCTCTTGAGGGCCTTCCTCACAAGATTGTCTGTTGCATTAGGGATGGAAAGATCCTCCTCGTATTCCGTATCAATTGCGAGTGAATCATCCTCCTGCACATGTGGAGGCTCTACCGGATGCATCTGGTGCACAGAAATCTCCTCTGCATGAACCGCCTCACCAATCGACGGCTGCACTACAGGTATCACCGCAGGCAATGCAGGCATCTCCTCCTGCAGCGGTTTGCCCAATACTCCTCCCGACAACCTTTCAACGTCATTCCTCAGGCTCTG
>JAFOER010000107.1 GCA_017380095.1 Bacteroidales bacterium | reverse complement strand
TCGAGGACGGTATTCAAATCTTCCAATGCTCCCTGAATCTGCTGTTTGTCGTACCTTATGAGGGCCCTGTTGAAGAAGGCAAAGGTATTGAGGGTATCCAGTTCTATGGCCTTGTCCAGATCTGTCAACGCGTCATCAAAATTGTCCTGCATTGCATATATTCTGGAACGCCTCACATAACCCTCAGGGTCAAAGGTGTTTATCTTTATGGCTTTGTTGTAATCTGCAAGGGCCTTTGTTGTATCACCCAAAAACAGATAACAGGCACCCCTGTTAAGGTAAGCATCCGCTGCACGGGGCTCAGCCTTTATGAACCTGTTGAAATCCACAATAGCTTTGTCAAACTGCTGTGAGAGGAAATATGTCACACCCCTGCTGAAGTAGAGGCCGGTATAGCTTGGCCTCAGGTCCACTGCCTCCGCAAGGTCCTTGAGCGCCATATCGTATTTTCCGGTACGGCTGAGGGTGATGGCCCTGTAATGGTAGGCAGGAGTATAGATGGGATTGAGCCTTAGGGAAGTGTTGAAATCCTTCTCGGCACCAATGTAATCTCCAAGATTGTATTTGGCTATTCCCCTGAAGAAATAGGCATCAAACAGTGTGCTGTCCAGGCGGGCAAGGATATTGAAATTCTCTATTGCGTTGGCATACTTGCCATCAATGAGCATCTGCCTTCCACGGGCAAAAAACTGGTCTATATCGTATTGTGCATTTGCCGCAAAGGAGAGCAGCGACAAAACAAGCACAGCAAATAGTTTCTTAAAAGCATTCATATAACTTACAAAGTTAAATAAAAAGGCTCACTATTCAAATAGTGAGCCAAAGTACCTTCCTTTTCTTCCCAGCTGTTCCTCTATCCTTAGCAGCTGGTTGTATTTTGCCATCCTCTCGGAACGGCTCATGGAGCCTGTCTTTATCTGCCCCGCATTTACGGCAACGGCAAGGTCTGCTATAAAGGGATCCTCAGTCTCCCCGCTACGGTGGGATATGATGCATTTATACCCGTTGCGCTGGGCCAATGCAATAGTTTTTAAGGTTTCAGTCAAGGTGCCTATCTGGTTCACCTTAACCAGTACCGCATTGGCGCATCTTTCCTTTATCCCCCGCTCCAGATAGCGCGCGTTTGTAACAAAGAGATCGTCCCCTACCAGCTGACACTTGCCCGAAAGTTCTGCCGTAATTTTCTGCCATCCTATCCAGTCGTTCTCGGCCAGCGGATCCTCTATTGAATCTATAGGATATTTCTCCACAAGCCACTTGAGATATGCTATCTGCTCATCCGTACTGCGTTTTGCCCCGCTCTCCTGCTCAAAAATGGCATAATTGTAGTACCCTTTGTCATAAAACTCGGTAGCGGCACAATCAAGGGCCAGCGTTATATCCTTTGCAGGGATATACCCCGCATTCTGGATAGCATACATTATGTAGTTGAGAGCCTCCTCCGCACTGTTGAAGTTGGGGGCAAACCCGCCTTCATCACCTACAGATGTACTCATTCCCGCCTGCCTGAGTATTTTCTTGAGGCTGTAGAAAACGTTTGAAGCCATGAGCATTGCCTCACTGAAGCTGTTGGCCCCCACAGGCCTTATCATAAACTCCTGGAATGCAACCGGGGCATTGGAATGGGCTCCTCCGTTCACTATGTTTATCATAGGTACAGGAAGGATATACGGGTCAACTCCTCCCAGATATCTGTACAGCGGTAGCTTGAGATGGTCTGCGGCAGCCTTGGCCACAGCAATTGATACCGCCAGTATGGCATTTGCCCCCAGGCGCGACTTGTTGGCCGTACCGTCAAGCTTTATCATAATCTCATCTATACCCCTCTGGTCCAGCGCATCACAGCCAATAAGCTCCGGTGCAATTATCTCCCTCACATTGGCAACGGCGCACCTTACACCCCTTCCTCCATACCACTGCCTTACACCGTCCCTCAGTTCAAGGGCCTCATTGCTCCCTGTAGAGGCACCGCTCGGAACACTGGCCCGTCCCCACGAGCCGTCATTAAGGATAACGTCAACCTCAACTGTAGGGTTGCCGCGTGAATCCAGAATCTCTCT
>JAFOER010000014.1 GCA_017380095.1 Bacteroidales bacterium | reverse complement strand
TGATGCAAACCAGCTCAATTATTCATACTTCAGTGAAACTTTCAATGCACCTGTTGAGGTAGAAGGAAACAAGCTGACAGTAAAGATGAGCAGTAAGGTGCCAACATTGAAGGATGTTACATTCTATGCATTCCAGGGCACAGATTGCTCCCAGATGCATTTATGTATGGATGCCACAGCATTTGAAAACTTCTACACCAACATGCAGGCAATGTTGATGGATAATGTTGATGAGCAGTTCGACATCACTGATGCAGATTCTGTAAATGCCATCCACACCGCTATAGACAATGCTGTAGAGACCATCAAGCTTACCATTATAATGGAAAAGGCTGCGGAGTAATCCCGCCTTACATACATCTATACAAACAGGGGATGTGCCTAGTGGCGCATCCCCTGTTTGTATAGTTTATCAATTCCTCTTCCCGATATTTTTCAGAGGAGTTGGGCATTGGCAGATTGCGCTGCAAGCAGCACAAAGGCTATAATTACAAGTACACGTTTCATATTACTGCTCAATATCCTTTATAATTTCATTCAAAGTGCTTAGTTTTTTTCTCTCATACCAAATGAGTGTACCTATAAAGACAATGATAAAGATTGCAATGTTTGTAATGGATGAGTGTGAAAGTCCAGGGTTATGGCCCATGTATACCCATACAAACAAGGCAATTGCTGTTACAGTTATAATATTTGAGAATATTGACGTATAAATATGATGTGATTTTAGGATTTTCACTCTATGTACAAACTCCTTCAAGTCTCCTGCATAATCCAACAGATTATCTTGAGTTTTCCTTTTGTAATAATATACAGCTGCATTCAAAAGGCAAAGCACAGGGATTACAATGCAACTCCATAGAGGATACATTTGTTTTACCATAAAATATGCCACCATTATACTGAGTACAACTCGCCACATGATACGCTTGTATTCAAGACTTTTGTCAACTGTATAGATATTCTCCTTTAATGTGGCAACGTCCAATATGGAATCTGTAACAATATTCTCGGCCTCCACTTTGCGTGAAAGGATATTGAACTGCTCACGCATTTGCTCAATCTCCTGAGATATTTCAAAATTATCTTTGTTATTCATCTTGCTCTGTTTTTTGAAGTTCTACATTTGTTTGAGTTTCTCCCTTATCCTCACCAGCTTTACGGAAACATTGTTTGCTGTGATTCCCAGGATTGCGCCTATATCCTCATAGCTCATATTCTCCAGCCACATGAGGATGATGCTCCTGTCAATGAATCCAAGCTTGTTGATCCTGTTGTAGAGCTGCTTTATCTGCATGGAATCTTCATCGGTGTCTTCATACAGATTGAAGCTTACATCCAACGGCAAGGTTGGAATCTCCTTTTTCTTCTTTTTTGTGTAATTGATACAGGTATTCAGGCTCACCTTCCATATCCAGGTGCTCAGGTGCCTGTCTCCCTCAAAAGACTTGATGCCGTTCCAGATATTTATAAGTATATCCTGGAACAGATCATTCACCTGCTCAGTATCCTTGGAGAACATATAGCAGACCGTGTAGATCCGCCTCTTGTTCTCCCGCACAATTCGCGCAAATTCTCTCTCTTTGTTTTCCATAAATCAGGTTATCCGGTTTGTTTTTTACGTTAAACAACAAACCCTCCAAAAAACTACAGTAATTGAGGCAAAAATAATATAACTTTGTAAAAAACAACATTATGAAACAGCAGGTAATTCTAAGTAAATTCAGTCTTATTGTAACAATTGCCGGAAGTGCACTGCTTGTTGGCCTTATGTTTTTCAACAATCCTCCTGCAGAAGTGCGTATATTTCTTGGCATTATGTTGGGGATTTTAGCCCTTGCATCACTACTCTACATGCCTCTAAGCATTTCTGCAGACAAAACTGCAATCTGCATTAACCGAAGCTTGAGGATAAAGGTTATTCCTATGCCGGATGTGGCATCCGTGAAAATGTGTGCACCAACAATGGGCGCAATCCGCATTTGTGCCAGCGGCGGTTTCTTTGGATACTGGGGCTGGTTCAAGGAGCGTGATCTGGGCAAATATTTTGCCTACTACGGCCGTTCAAGCGACTGCTTCCTTGTAGAACTCAAGGATGGACGCAAATATATGCTCGGCTGCAAGAATCCCCAAAAGATGGTGGAGTATATCAATTCTATGATTAACCAATAAAGGAAAATGACAATGAAACGTTTCTTAAAAATACTTTTCAAAACAACAGTGTATGTGTTTGCTGTCATAGGACTCCTGACAGTCCTTTTCCTTATAGCAGTAAACAAGGTAGGATATAGCATAGGACTCAACATTGCAGATAAACAGTATAATGAATACGTGGAGGACCTCCGCAATTCTGGTCCATATGTGGCCGATACGGCAAATCTAGATATGAAAATAACTATTGATTCATTAAGAGCTGCTGAAATTAAAGAATATTTTCAGTTGGATACTTTATACTCTGCAGATGACGATACTTGGGACAAGGCTCTTGCAATAGGAAAGTTTGTTACGACCAATATTCCACATGCAAATCAGAAGGAGTATCCAAAAAACGTAAATGCAATAGGTCTGTGGGAATATACCAAAAATGTAGAGCCTGCTTTCAATTGCAGACTGCATAGCATAATGACTTTTGAACTGCTTTCTGCGGCAGGTATAAAAGCAAGGTATATAACTTGTCTGCCGGAGGATAAGAATGATAGGGATTGCCATGTAGTAAATGAAGTGTGGCTACCGGAACTGAATAAATGGGTGATGCTTGATACTGATATGGGAGGACACTATGTTACAGATGCCTCGGGCAAATTGTTGTCCTTAAGAGAAATGAGGGAACATTACATTGTTGACAAGAAAATGTTATTTTACCCAGGATATGAGGATGGCCACTCCAATAAGACTTACTACTATAAGTATATGGCAAAGAACACATATTGGTTTGCATGCTGGAACAATCTTGGATTTTATCAGGAGGATTACGACAACCATCCAAACCACAAATTGAGGGACAAGTATTACGGATTGGTACCAGCTGGATTTGACCCATTTGACAAAGAGTACCACAAACACACTTCTGTAGCCACAAACGACGTGGAACAGTTCTGGAGGTGATGGCTATTTTAGTTTTCACATCAAAATACTAAATTGTTATGGGCGAAAAGATATTCTTCACGTGGGAAACTCAGGTCATAATTATGACAATAGTATTTCCGGGAGCATAAGGAAAAGGGCAAGTGGTGGAGCCGGTGGTTATGTAGGCGAGTTCAAAAACAAGACACTTGGTCTGTATATGATGTACGCTACAGAGAAAAAGGATCTTGTGCTTGTCAGATGTACGGATGGAATTTTTGTATTCAACTGCAAGAACAGGGATGAGTTGGTGGAGTATGCTCAACAAAAATTGAAAAAAGGTTAAAATACCTAAACTTTTTACTATAACACTTGTTCTTATAAGTGAAATAGTTTTTTAAGTTAGGTTAAGTCGGACAAGCCCTGTAGTCTCAGGATGAGGTTACGGGGCTTGTTTTTGTGGTATAACTCCGCTTTTTTTTAGTTGTTTGTTTCTGTTTTGAACATTTTTCATCAGTTTCTCTGGCAGTAACAACGGATGATGCTCAAGTAGAACAACGCAATGAAGTTAATAGACAATGCGTGGGAATATAGGAAAATCAGTAAATTTGCAATAAGGAGATTATGTTTATGAAAGGAACAGAAATTACAGAAGTTAAGATAGATGCCCTATTTGAGAAAATAGCAGGCTTGATTGAAGAGTCAAGGAAGAAGGTAAGTTCTGCAATAAATATTGCTGAGGTGTACACAAAGTACAATGTTGGAAGATACATCATAGAGCATGAGCAGGAGGGAAAATATAAAGCTGCCTATGGCAAATAGGTCCTTAAACAACTCTCAGAGAAGCTGACTAACAGGTATGGGAAAGGTTGGTCAGTAGAGACATTAACGGCAACTAGAAAGTTCTATCATACATTTTCAAATTCCGTAAACACTGTTTACGAAATTCCAGCTGAGGCAAATAAATTTGAAGCATCAAAAATCGTAAACACTGTTTACGAAATTCAAGATACTACACCTGTAACTCACAAATTTGTCCTCTCCTGGTCTCATTATCTTGTGCTTATGCGCGTTTCTGATGCCAATGCCCGCAGTTTCTATGAAATAGAATGTGCAAAACAGAACTGGAGTGTACGTTGGCTGCAGCGTCAAGCAAACAGCAGCTTGTATGAGAGATTGGCCCTTAGTAAAGATAAAAGCGAGGTGCTGCGTCTTGCTCAGGAGGGACAAACAATAGAAAAACCTACAGACATCCTCAAAAACCCAATAACTCTTGAGTTCCTCGGCTTGAAACCTGAAGCGGTTTACTCTGAGACCAAATTGGAGTCTGCAATCATAGACAAAATGCAGGAATTCCTGCTGGAGATGGGAAAAGGATTCCTGTTTGAAAAACGCCAGAGGCGATTCACATTTGATGAAGATAACTACTATGTAGACCTTATCTTCTACAACCGTCTGCTTCAGTGCTATGTTCTCATAGATTTGAAAATTGACAAACTCACCCATCAAGATCTTGGCCAGATGCAAATGTACATCAACTATTATGACCGTTATGTAAACAGGAGTTTGAAAAACCAACCATAGGCATCCTGCTATGTAAAGAGAAAAAAGATGCCCGGAAGAAGATTATAAGCTGTGCTGAGTTGTTGCCTCATCCAATAAGAATGGAAGCGGCTGTATCCTGGTTACATTATGATGTTTTGGAGCAGTGGGGAGTTCAGGAGAAGGTTTATTTGTTCAGAGGGTGAGGATTAGAATTTGGGCAATACTGTTGCCTGAATCTATAATTGTATTGTTGTTATGATGTACTACCTACAAAGGTGGTACAAAATATTGATGAAATAATTATAAATTGGGGCTAAGTTGATAACGCCCAGTGATTTTTTATGGTATTGTGCTGGGCGTATATTTTTGCAGTTGCAGGCCAGGTGTTTTAGGAATCTCTTATGTTATATATAAAAGGAATATATAAATTTTAATAATGCAAATATATTGATAAATGTGTTGGCCCTTTTGCTCTATTGTAATTTATTGATAAATAATATGTTCTGTGCTATATTTCTATTTTAAGTATTAAATACTGGTCTTTTTACTGGCCCTTTCCTTGTTTTTTGATTTCATTAAGACCAATAGTCAATGCTTTGTCTAATAGTTCAACGCTTTCTTTATATTTTTTGCCAAGGAAATAATACCTCATATTTTTTTCTCCTTTGTATGTAAGCATTTCAAGATCAACTAGTTTTTCAACGATTATGCGAATTTGCTTTCTGGATAAGTGTCCAGAGAACAACTCAACAAATTCTCCCATCTTTGCTTTTCCATGTTTGTTCAAGAAAGACGTCATTATTGAAAGTGCTTGACTTTCGTTCCAATCGCTAATCTTGGAATATTCTCCCATTTTACCAGCCATTTCGTAATAATCCTTTCCCAAAATATAGTATGTGCCACTAGTTTTGCCTCTCTGCTCTATAATTCCATCCTTGAGAAGTTTTGATACTATAGCTTTATCTAAACCACTGCGGTCTTTAGAAAGTCGTATTGAATTAAGTGTCAATACTTCGTAAACAGACAATTTGTTGTTCTCTGGAAGTGATTCCTGTATTCCCATTATATATTGTGAGAATGCCATATCTTCTATCTGTGAAGATAGAATTAGTGTGACACAAAATGCATCTGTCTGACTGTAATCTGGAATAGGTTTTCCTTCTGAAATGGTATTCAGATAAATCTGGTCAACTCCTTGACCAGACCGTTCGACTAATCCTGTTTTAGATAATACGTCTGCAAGAAGTCTATTGCGAGGGGTACTTGGTGCATACAAAATGTTTTCAATAGTTACACCGTGTGGTAGGCCACCGCTATTAGTTACAATCATCTTTGTCGGATATTGCTTAATTACAGTTTCGCTTGTAATTCTGTAATCTCTATGTGCAACAGCATTGTTTATAGCCTCACGAATTACATCTTCATTGAATAGGGGGATATCATAACTTTTATACATTCCGTTCCTTACGGGAATATAGCCATTGCGTGCATTAATCTTTTTCCATAAATCGTCAACCATGAGATAATATGGAGCTGTGAAATACTCCCTATTGTCAAAATGAATATTTGATTCGTTAGATCTATATTCAAGTGAAATCTGCGCTTGAGGGAACTTGTTTTTTAGGACCTCTTCTTTACCAACGAGAATTAATGCTGCATTAGTAACTTTGCCCATATGTATGAGATGTAAGTCAGATAGAGCTTGTTCATCTGAAAGAGAGTTGAATGCAGGATTATGCTGTTTAAGTGCATATTTCTCTTTGAGCACTTTTATTGCGGTAGGATCTAAGTCATCTAATGTTACATTGTCACAATATTGTTCTGAAAAGTCTGGTTCTTGTTCCTGAATGATGCTTAGATATACTTCGTCTGACATAGGCCTAAGCTCTTCTCCAACTCTCATTAAAGGAACATCTTCAAACTTGAATACTCTGCCCGCTGGCCTAGACGGTACATTAATGATAAGTACTCTCTTCCCGTCCTCGAATAATTCATATACATCGGTCTTGATACCAGTATCTTTGTAAATTTCACCCTCTAGTTGGCCGATTGCGTTTTCAGATTGCTTAGTTCCAATTACTTTATGCGGGTGCTTATCATGCATGCCAATAACCAAGTCTCCGCCCTTCATGTTGCATAATGCTGTGACGTATCCCAAAATGCATTTCCTTCTATCTTTGGCATCTACTTTATTGCCTCCATTGTAGGATACATTACCTTGTTCTCCTTTCTTGAACTCTACATTATCTTCAGATTCTCGCATTTGCTTGAATTGCTCTATTGTCTTTCTCATATTTGCACCTTTTATGGCCTTTTATTTTTAGTTAATTATCAGGATATTAACCTTATTTAGGCCACTTTTTATGATTGTTTAGCAATATAATTATTGGCCCTTTGAAAGGGCCAATACAAAAATAAGATATTTAATTGAAATAACCTCACATAACTATGATCTTATTTGTACTTAAAGATTTAGATATAACACACATAATTAGCATAGTAGTGTTTGAATACTATGTTATTAGCATATCTTAATCTCACATGTTTCTGCTGATAGTAGATGTTAAAGGGCTGTGTATAATGGATTTCTTAATGTTATATATTAGTTAGATTGTCAGCCTTTATATTATCAAGAATGTTTAGTTGAATTTACCATCAGTATACCTTGCAAAAGTTCAATTGCTCTGAAAAAGTAGGGGAATTTGTGGTAAATCAATATAACGGAATCTACTAAAATAAATTACGCTCAACTATACTCTCGTTTGAGCGTAAAATTGAGCGTAAATTTTGTAACTATCTGATAATAATTAGTGTATCAGTGGAGATGGGCGGACTCGAACCGCCGTCCAACCAAACCATCAATATGCTTTCTACATGCTTATTCTTTCTTTGATTGTCGGGAAGAAGCTGCCGAAAGACAGGCCACCTCAACCTTATCCTTTGGGGCTTGGGGTGCTTTAAAGGAGTCCGCACCGGCATCCCGCTTGAGATGATACCCCATATGCCAGACCCATAGCAGGATTAAAGGGTTGGCGGGATACTTGTCCACCCGGCACCTTGGCGGGGCGGATTAAGCGTAATAGCTTGGCTGATTACGCAGCAAGTGCATAGTTATTGTTGCCAGTTATAGGCGTGCAGTTGGAGATTAAAGAGCTTGGCTGCCAATGCTCTGCATGCTTACATACCAATTAATCTGATGTCAAAACCAAAACATCCCCGTATGTAATAGTGTGCAAAGATAACAATTTTTCCTGCAGAAAGTTATTTTGTAGCTTTAAGTACAAGTTCAAATACTCCGTTGAACATTGAGATGAGGCCAAGGACAAAGATTACTATTCCGGAAATCTTGTTTATCATCATCAGCTGTTTTATGCGGAAACGTTTGCGGAAAACGTTGATTGTTGTGCTTAGGGCAAACCACCAGGCCGCAGAGCCGGCAAATACGCCCCATAGTGTGGCAATTAGTGTGCTTTTGGATACGGACTCACCCACGTTTATCCCTACTGCTGCAAACAGTCCCAGAATAAGGAAGATTGCTCCGGGGTTGGTTATTGTCATGAACAGTGCCTCAAAGAAATCCTCTACGTGTTTCTTGTTCTTGTTTTTCTGTTTTATCTGCTTTATGGGATTGGTGAGGTATATCTTTACACCAATGTACATGATGATGAGCCCCCCAATGAACATTACCCAATCCATATTCTCATCTATGAGGTTCTGGATAAAGGCGAGTCCCATAAGCGATATGGCGGCATAGAATGTGTCTGAAACCGATGCTCCCAAGCCTGTTATGAAGCCCGAATTGCGTCCGTTGCCAAGGGTTTTCTGTACGCACAAAACTCCCAGGGGCCCCAATGGTATGGATGCTCCAAGTCCTACAATAAAACCTTTGACCAGTGCTGTAATCATTTTATGCCGATATTTAGTATCTTTGCAATAGGCAAAAATAGTACATTTACAGTTAAAAAGAACAATGATGCTCCAAAAAAGTAAAATAAATCTGCAGATTTGGCTCCTTGCACTGGCAAGTTCCGTGCTGCTCTCAATACCATTTCTTGTACCGCATTGCGGGCTTGTCTCATTGTTCGCATTCATCCCTTTGTTTGCGGCAGAACAGATTGCATACAATAACGGCAGGAAGCACTTTTTCCATATAGCCTACATTTCGTTCCTGGTATGGAACCTTCTGGCTACCTATTGGGTGTGGTTCGCTACACCTCCCGGAGCAGTGGCAGCCTTCATCCTCAATACATTGCAGATGACAATACTGTTCTCCCTGTTCCGCTGGATGCGCAAGTTTACCAACGGATTCCTTCCGTACATCTTTTTCTGCATAGTATGGCTGGCCTGGGAGCATTCGTACCAGACCTGGCAGATAACCTGGCCATGGCTCGCGTTGGGCAACAGTTTTGCAACTACAACAAAACTCATCCAGTGGTATGAGTATACCGGATTTCTAGGAGGATCCCTTTGGGTACTCCTTGTAAATATGCTTCTTTACAGGATAATCCTCCTCAGGGTGAGGCAGAAGCCAATCAGAATCTCGGTGGTTGCCTTGTCTGCAATTGTTTTCATCCCGATAATTTCTTCCCTTTGCATATACTATAACTGTCGGGAAGAGGAGAATCCTGTGGAGTTTGCTGTGCTGCAGCCGAACATTGATCCTTATACCGACAAATTTGGGGGGATGACACAGATGCAGCAGACGGATGTCCTTCTCGGCTTGGCGTCGGAGGCTTCCAAAGATGTGAAGGAGCAGATTCTTGTGGCTCCCGAGACATTCATTTTTACCGAGAGCTGGAGCAGGAGGTTGCAGGAGGAGGCGCCAGGGAACAACCGTGCGTATGCGGCAATTGAAAATTGGGTTGTGGGGGAAGAGGCCCGCGGAAATGAAAAGAGTTTTATTGTTGGGGCAGTGAGTTATAATGGGGAGAGGTATTACAATTCGGCTGTATTTATGGAGCCGGAGGGGGATTCCGTTATAACTGTGGAGCCTGAGTATTACCACAAGTCCAAACTGGTTGTGCTGGCCGAGAGCAATCCGTTCAAGAACGGGCCGTTCAAGTTTATGGATAAGCTTGTGAAGAACATTGCAGGCGGTATAGGGGATTTTGGAACACAACCTGAACGCACTTTCTTTGAGACCGCTGGTGGAGCTGCAGTTGGAACGGCTATCTGTTACGAGTCTGTATTTGGCGACTTTTTCCGCGAGTGGGCCAATAACGGTGCAAATGTTATGGCCATAATTACCAATGACGGCTGGTGGCGTGACACTCCTGGCCATAAGCAGCACCTCAATTATGCCCGCCTTAGGGCAATTGAGAACCGCCGCAGCATTGCCCGCAGTGCCAATACAGGCATCAGTGCCTTCATCAACCAGAGGGGCGACATTGTCCAGCGCACCGCATGGTGGGAGAGGGGCTACCTTACCGGAACCCTCAATCTCAACTCCGAGAAAACCATCTACACCATCCATGGCGACATCATCGGCCGCCTGAGCAGCTTCCTCACCTTCCTCTTCCTTCTCATGGGAGTTGCCCGGAGAATAGCAAAAAAACACTCCTTGATGTGATATAATTAAAAAGTTTTTCATATCTTTGTGATATCAAAATGATATCAATTAAAAACACAGAGTTATGAAAAATGCTAATTACACTTATTCAGGATGGAAACTCAACGGTTTCCTTGCCCTTCTACTGAATCTTCTAATGTTGGCAGGTTCTGTATGGAACTTTGTATTGCTTGGCAAAAGCGAGGAGTTTGTACCAATCTTCCTTATTGTAGCAATTGCCCTTATCATTGCCTCAATCATTATGGCGTGCGGTTTCATGATGCTTGAGCCTAATGAGGCAAGAGTGCTTACATTCTTTGGAACATATAAAGGAACATTCTACAATACCGGTTACTGGTGGATCAACCCTTTCATGAGTGCAAAGAAACTTTCACTCAGAGCCCGCAACCTTAATGTAAACCCTATTAAGGTAAATGACAAAGCCGGTAACCCAATCCTCATTGGACTTGTACTTGTATGGAAAATCAAGGAGGACGGTGCTTATAAGGCAGTATTTGAGATTGACTCTCCTGAGGTGGTAACAGGTGCTGCAAGCAGCCGTATGAATGTACTTGAGAACTTTGTTGCAGTGCAGAGTGATTCAGCCCTAAGACAGGTAGCCGGCATGTATGCATATGATGAGAACTCAAACAACCAGGCAGGTGAAATCACACTTCGCTCAGGCGGTGAGGAGATTAACGAGAGACTCAAAGACGAGCTCAACGAGCGCCTTTCAATGGCCGGCATTGAGGTAATGGAGGCACGTCTCAACTACTTGGCATACGCACCTGAGATTGCTGCAGCTATGTTGCGCCGCCAGCAGGCAGATGCAATCATCTCAGCACGCGAGAAGATTGTAGAGGGAGCAGTATCAATGGTAAAAATCGCTTTGGAGCGTCTTTCAACTGAGGAGGTAGTGGAGTTGGACGAGGAGCGCAAGGCAGCAATGGTAAGCAACCTGCTCGTAGTACTTTGTGCAGATGAGGCAGCACAGCCGGTAGTAAACACAGGAACACTTCATAATTAATCATCCCGACAATTTATGGCGGCAAAAGAGTCCAATACAAAAAGTTTTGTCCTGCGCATAGACGCAGAGACAATGGATGCCATTGAAAAATGGGCTGCCGATGAGTTCCGCAGTACCAACGGGCAGCTGCAATGGATAATAGCCGAGGCTTTGCGCCGCAGCGGGCGCAAGCCAAAGGCTAAAGGTAAAACCACAAAAGGGGAGGCAAACGATGAACTTAATTAAATTCACCAAGGTAAGCTATAGGGCCAACTATGCATACGCAAAGAGACATGGATCCCGAAAGAATGGATTGGGTTGTACAGTAGGCAAAAAATTCAATTTTGGGGATATCTTCACATTAATTTCATTTGCCGTA
>JAFOER010000106.1 GCA_017380095.1 Bacteroidales bacterium | reverse complement strand
CCTATCTCCATTATCTTCTCCACATTTGGGGTAGCAGCCTTTCCGCAATCGTGTATCTTGCCCTCCTGCATCATCTGCAAAGCCACTTTGGAAGTGAGGTATTCAGGTTCGCAGATACCTGCAATCGCATCTAGTGCACCAAGTTCCTCCCATATGGATGCGTGAATGGTGGTATACATTATAATGTTCCGCACAGGGGTGCGGATTACGGTACCCTGGGGAAGATTGTCGGGAAGAGGATTCCCCTGCTCCACAAGTATATACTTCTGCAGAATTTTTGTGGTATCCCACGGGTCGGCAACGGATATTGTGCTGAAACCATTAAAGTGGGCAATCTCAAAACCCTTTGCATAGAGGTTCTGCTCCACCTCTCCTTCCGGTTCAGATGCAGAGCCCCCATTGCCGCCCGAGCAAGCGGCAATGAGGGATGCACTAACATATAAAAATAAAAACAGGACTCTTTTCACCACAGATTTATATTTCTGTTAAAACATACTTTTATGGGGTTGATTGCCCCGGTATCAAATTTTTCTATAATCTCAGCCGGCTTGTTGGGGTAATGGCTGATGACATACATATCTCCGTTATTTACATAATCGGATGTACCGATATATACATACCCCTCCACATCATCTGCAAAGATGCTGTATCCGTCAGGCACCTCCTCCTCAGAAACAAGTTCCCCCTCAATTTCATCCTTCATAAAGTTGTATATATAGTACTTTACCTTAGGGTTCCAGTTCTCATCATATTCTGAACTGAGAATATACGCACGTGTATTGCTCACAGCCATACATGTAGGAGCCACCCCCTCCACTGTAGTAACCGCATCGGTAAACTGGTCAATTATCTGGAGCCTTGCAGGTTCTGCGCCATAATCTCCCCAGCATACAAGATAGATCTTTTCATCACCGCAATAATGGAATGTCTGGGGGTTGCATGCTGTCTCAATTTCCCCAATCTTCTCAAGACTGCCTGTAGAGAACACCTCAACCCTGTTTGCAAAGTTTGGATAGTTGTTTCCGTCTGTAATGGCTACATAAAGTTTCTTTGTAAGTTTTGTGAATATGATACCCTCCGGGAAAGGGCCGGTTTTGGCAGTTTTCACATTGAAGGATGCTGTATCAATTGCCCCTACATACCCCTCCTGATATGTTACAAACACCTTTCCGTTACCTGCTGTCATATGCCTTGGAGAGAGATTTGCACTCTCACCCTTTGCCTTTATCTCCTCAATCACCTTACCGTCCAGATCAGTTACAAACACTACTGCAGAACCGGTAACGGCAATATAGAGCTTGCTTCCGTATCTTATCATATCATTGGCAGTATCACCAAGTTTCCTGCCGCCGTTTGCCAAAGAGAATACATTGGTTGCCACCTCATCTGTTGAAGGATTATAAACGGTAAGCTCCGAGTTGTTGGAATCCATCATTCCGCTGTTGAGGATATAGACATCTTTGGTAACAATGGATATGCCATAATCACCATCATCTTCAGAACATGAAGCTGCGCCCATCAAAACCAGCATAATGCATAGGGCATTCAAAAGATTTCTTCTCATAACTGTATCATTTAAAGGTTTACATTTCAAATTTGAGGGTTACCCTCAGCGACCTTCCGGGCATAGGGTAATATTGTATCACATCATACTGCTCATCTGTAATGTTCTGGCACTCAACCTGTATACCCCAACTGAAATTTCTGTCTCCACTACCATGTATTCCAAACTCCTTCCCGACAGATACCGAATGCTCCATATACCCCGGCATGAGGTTGCTCCTTATATTCTGCGACAATGCATACCTGTCACCTGTAACACTCATCACATAACCCAAATTCGCCCACCTGTTGAGGATGGATACCGTAACATTTCCACTGTGGAGCGGTGTATATGGTATCTGATGTTTATAGTTTTTCCCTTTTGGGTCGGTAATGTCAATTGCCTTCTGGTATGAGTAGTTGCCCTGCACCTTCACCCTCGTTCCTGCACCAAAGGAAAAGGAAGCCCCAAGGTTAATATCAGCACCCTCAATCTCAACCTCTCCCACATTATACATCCTCCACACAAAAAGGGTTGGGAGTGCCACTATCTTGTCCTCCACCTTGTTGTAGAATGCATCTGCCTGAAGGGAGATCTCATCCAGCACACCCTCAAATGCCTCCCTGTAAGTGATTCCCACATTCACCTGTCCGGCCTTTTCCGGTTTGAGGGCACTGTTGCCCACCCTCTCATAATAGAGGTCATTGAAGGTTGGGGTACGGAAAATGTCCTGCCATGATGCCCTTATCCTCAGGTTCTTCCCTGCAAAAGGTTTGTATGAAACAGAAACCGACGGTGAAAGACGGAACCTGTCGGGAGCAGCGGCACCACTCCTCAACTCCTCAGTAATATAAGTTGAAAGGAGGCTGGCGGTGGCATTGATTCTCCCGTTGTCGTACCTGGCTGCGAGGGCTGTAAGTGAAGTGAACCTTTCGGGATAAACGAAATTCACATATGACGCATCAAGGGTATTTCTGAAAATGTCCTGCGAGAGAACTATTCCCAAATGGGTTGCAGGGGTATATTTTGCAGAAATGGAACCATAAATTTCCTTCTGGGTAAAGTAATCTGTACGGACACCACCGTGGTACGATTCATCTTCATCCATATATTTGTTCCAGGCATAATTGTATTTCAACTGCCCCTTCAGCTCCATTTTGTCTGATAGCCTTTTGCTGTATTGTCCCTGCACAAAACCTGCCTCATCCCAAAGCCTCTCCCTTGCATCCTGGTTGTAATATATCACCGAACCGGGCAATCCCCTTTGGGAACTCATCCAGTTTCCCTTGAATGTGAGCTCTCCCCCACTGCGCAAGCTGCCGTAAAGGTTAGCCTCCGCCCTTATTGTATTTACATCTGAATTGAATCTCTTCTCCCTTGTAGAAGTGCTGCCGTTCTTGAGAGTGTAAGGATACTCTCCATCTGATTTGAGCCAGTCTGCATTTACTGCCACAACCCATTTCTTCCCAAGTTTCTGCTGCCAGTAAGCGGCCGGATTATATGTACCGAACGAGGCTACCCTCATTGAAGCCCCTATATTTGTATTGGAGCCGTTGAACTGCGGTCTGGTTGTACGGATATTGAGGACACCTGCCGATGCATACATCCTGGCGGTCTGGAATATATCCTCAACCTGCCCAATTGAGAGTGTAATCATCTCCACATTCTCCAGATTGAAGCGTCCTATATCCACCTGTCCGCTCTGCGCATTTGAAACGGTAACCCCATCATAACTTATTGCGGTATGCTGGGTTCCAAGACTCCTTACGGATACTGTCTTCACACCGCCTATTCCACCGTAATCCTTTATCTGTACTCCCGAAAAAGTCTTTACCGCCTCGTGCAGTTCCTTCACACCCAATGCTGCAAAATCCTTCTGCTGCATCACCTGCAGCGGTGCACTCTGCCTGGTTGGAGAGGGGGCAGCCTTTGCTGTAACTACGGCAGAGGCAAGGGTATCAGCCATCTCCTCCTTCTGCTGCACAGAAACAACATTCTGCCCGTTGGCATCAACGGTACAGAAAACATGTATGAATACATACAACAGGCAAAAGGCGCCAATGCGCACTCCCGATAAATCTTTAAACTGCATTTAAACAAGGTTCTACGAAAATCTTTACCCGAGATTCTCAAGTTAAAGAATTGTGGCAGGTCTTCTGACTTACTCCTCTCCAGGCGCCTTCCCATCATCTAAGACAGTGGCCAAGATAGCCTGTTGAACATTTGGAGATTACAGCTACGGGTACAGTTCCTGATTCTCACAGGATTCCCTATTATCAACTGCTCACGGACGGAGCAGTTACACCTCAACTCAGATGCAAAGGTAGATATTTTCCAATGCAATGCAAATGTTTTTATAAAAAATTGGGCAGCCCCTTCTGGACTGCCCTATCATGAAACTACAATTTTCTGATTTTGATCTTCCTTCCCGGATAAATCTTTGAGTTCTTGCTCAATCCGTTGAGTCTCAGGATATCATTAAGTGTAACGCCACTGAACTTGTAAGCTATGCCCAGCAAAGTGTCACCGCTCTTTATTGTATACCACTCATATCCTCCGCTCTTTGATGTGGCAGCAGAAGATTTTGAACTGCCTGATCCGCTGCCTTTAGATACAGCCGGAGCACTTCCGCCATAGATATTCAATCTCTGGCCTATCCTCAACACAGATTTGGAAGTAAGGCCGTTCCATCTCATGAGGTTCTTTACACTCACATGGTATTTCATTGCAATGTGGCCAAGGGTCTCGCCTTTCTTAACCCTGTGCACTATATTGCCGGCTCCGGAAGCTGAAGAACCCTCCTTTATGTTCTGTTTTGTGATTGCATTGAAATAGACGCTGTCCTTATATGCATAAATCTCCTTCTCCTTCTCTACAAACGGTATTGTATAGTTGTAAGGGAGCTGAAGGACGCACTCGCCGCCTGTACCCGGGATTATATTCTGCACATACTGCGGGTTGTAGTTCTTGAGTTCCTCAACCGGAATGCCTATTACAGCAGAAATCTGCTCAAAATGGAGGTTCTTGTTTACCTTTATTGTATCCACGTGTGCAGGCAAATTGAACTGTGCAGGCTGCAGATTATGCTCCTTGTAGTACTCAAGCATATACAAAGCTGCTATGAATGACGGTACATAACCCCTTGTCTCCCTTGGCAGATAAGGATAGATTTTCCAGAAATCCCTGCTTCCTGCCCTTCTTATGGCTTTGTTTACATTACCTACGCCACAGTTGTACGAAGAGATTGCAAGGAACCAGTCTCCAAAGATTGTGTATGAATCCCTCAGATATTTTGCGGCAGCATGTGTAGAAGCCAACGGATCAAGACGCTCATCTACATATGAGTTTATCTTAAGGTTATACTGCAATGCGGTCCTGTACATGAACTGCCACATACCCCTTGCCCTTACTCTGGAGGTTGCTGTAGGGTTGAGGGCAGATTCAATGATGGCCATAGCCTTAAGCTCCTTAGGCAAACCGTAATAGTCAAATACCTCCTCAAAGATTGGAAGGTAATAACTGCTCAAACCAAGGATATGGCTTGCCTTTGAAGGCATCTTCTCTGTATAGTAGATAATATGGTTCTTTACAATATTGTTGTATGTAAGTGGGATGAATGAATTTATCCTGTTCAGCCTCTCAATATACACTTCGTCGGGAATGTTTGATGTAAGGACAACACTGTCAAGGTCCCTTTCAGAATCGCTGAGTGTCAATCTTTTCTGTATGTACCACATTGAAAGGAGACTGTCGGGATTACAACCCGGATCCACATTTGCAAATTGCTCGTTGTCTGAGAAATTGAAGCCTTCGGATGCATTTCCCGGCTCAAACTGTGTGGTATCTGACATCTCCAGAGCGCCTCCCTCAATAATGCTCCTGAGGGAATCTATGGTCTTCTGCATCTCAACTCTCTCCTTAAGGAGTTGTTTCTTTGTAAGTCTCTGGGCTGAGGCTGCAGACGGGACAGCCAAAATGAATGCAAGTAAAATCAGCAGTGTTCTATTGTAGGACATTGTTGTTGAAAGTGTAATTGTTATGTATTAAAATTTTAAATTCATCTGAAAGCCAAACGGCTGGTGCATGTTGTTTGCAGCAAAAGTATTGCCTACTGGGGCTACAGGTGTTATCATTGCAGGCTCCACATTAAAAGTAATGTCATCGCTTATGTCAAATGTGTTGAAATGGGCAAACACATTTGCATCAATGATATTGAGGGCATATACCAGTATGGTTGCTATGATGGAGTAATCCCTCATGCGCCTGTGCTGGTCCCTGTACCATTTTATGTTGTCAACAGTAAGGTTTCCCTCATATTTGCCCTCGTTGAAATCTATGTACATATCCCTGTAACGGTCATATTGCTGCTGGTTGAATCCAAGTGCATATACACAGGCTCCCAATCCGGTATAGAAAATAGGGATCTTCCAGTAATCCCCGTTATAGGCCTGGCCAAGCCCGGGAACCAGGGCAGAAAGCATTGATGCACGGGCAGGAAGCGGCTTCTCCTTGCTCTTGTAGGAAATCACGCCATCCAGTACACTACCCCAATAGCACGCAAGCGCTCCCGCAATGAAATACTTCTGCGAATCCTTGTCCTTGTTTGCAATGGCACCGCCAATGCAGCCTCCAATTGCTCCATAAACAACAGGCAGCTTCCAGTACTCCCTGTTGTAGATCTGTGCCGTACCTGGCAGTATCATGGATCCTATGGCCATCTGGTTAACCTTCATTGAATCCTTATGCGCCAGAGCCTTGAAGTACCTCCTGGCATTGAAGGCAGGCTTGGTGGAGGTAACCACAGGCTCCTCTTCATTGTTGTTGTTATTGTCAACCGTATTGGCACCCGGAGGCGCTGTATTTATAAATCCGTTATTGAACTGTGCACAACAAGGCGATGCCGCAAGAAGCGACACAACCAAAACTGCCAATATGATATATATCCTTTGCACTTCTATGTTTTTATATATTTGAGTTTTCCAGTGCCTGGAGAAAATCCTCAACCTCCTTGTCACTGTTGAACCTTATTGTAATCTCTCCGGCACCCTTATTGTCCCTTTTTGCAGTAATGTTGTTGTTGAAGTACTTCCCGATAATTTCTATCACCCTGAAATGTCCTTCAGGCAACTCAATCACCGGAGCCTCCTCCTTGACCTTCTTCTCCTTCTTCTCTCCAAGTTTCTGGATCTTCTGTTCAATCTGCCTTACAGAGAGATCCTGCTCTATAATCTGGTTTGCAAACTTAAGCTGCTCCTTGTCGCTCTCCAATGAAAGAAGAGCCTTTGCATGTCCCATTGAGATCTTTTTTGCCCTTATGGCAAACTGTATCTCGGCAGGAAGCCTCAACAGGCGGAGATAGTTTGTAACTGTAGCCCTCTTCTTGCCAACCCTCTCGGCCATAGCCTCCTGGGTAAGGTTGCACTCCTCAATGAGTCTCTGGAAACTCAGGGCCACCTCTATGGAATCAAGGTCCTCACGCTGGATATTCTCAACAATTGCCATCTCCAGCATACCCTGGTCATCTGTCTTGCGGACATACGCAGGTATCTTTTCAAGGCCTGCCATCTGGCTTGCCCTGTATCTTCTCTCTCCGCTTATTATCTGGTACCTTCCGTTCTCCACTGGCCTTACAGTTATAGGCTGTATGAGGCCCAGCAGCTTTATTGAGGCAGCCAGTTCCTCCAACGCCTCCTGGTTGAACTCTGTACGCGGATTGTATGGATTGGGCTCTATTCTGCTTATCTCTATCTCAGATGTGGAAACAAGTGGACGGGCAGGCTGTGCAGCGGGTTTGCCTGCAGACTGCTGTATAGAATTCACGTCGGAAATAAGGGCACCAAGTCCCCTTCCAAGTCCTGTCTGTATCTTTGCCATATGTTACTGCTCCTGTTGTTGTTTGGAAATGAACTCTTTGGCAAGGTTGAGATAATCATTTGAGCCCCTTGAAAGCACATCATACAAGATGACAGGCTTTCCATGGCTCGGAGCCTCGCTCAACCTTACGTTCCTGTTTATCATTGTCTGGAAAACCATACTGCCAAAATGATGCCTTACCTCCTCAACAATCTGGTTTGCGTATCTTAGACGTCCGTCAAACATGGTAAGGAGGAATCCCTCAATTGCAAGTTGCGGATTGAGCCTGTTCTGTACAAGCTTTATTGTGTTGAGAAGCTTGCCCAACCCTTCAAGTGCAAAGAACTCGCACTGCACAGGTATTATTACAGAATCAGCCGCTGTAAGGGAGTTGATTGTAATTAGGCCCAAAGATGGTGAGCAGTCTATGATTATATACTCAAACTGCTCCTGCAAAGACTCTATATTGCTCTTGAGCACACTCTCCCTCTCCTCAATGTTGAGCATCTCAATCTCCGCTCCCACAAGATTGATATGGGAAGGGACAATCTTCAAATTCTTTATCTCTGTCTGGAGAATGATGTCATTTATGTTCTTCTCTCCTATAAGCACCTCATAAAGGGTACTCTTGGAGTTGGAATCCGGATCGAAATTCAAACCGGAAGTTGTATTTGCCTGCGGGTCGGCATCAATTATGAGGGTGTTCTTCTCAAGAACAGCCAATGATGCCGCAAGGTTAATTGCTGTGGTTGTCTTCCCCACGCCTCCTTTCTGATTTGCTATAGCTATAACTTTTCCCATAATAAAATCTCTGACCTGCAAAAGTACGAAATCTTTTTTAAGAGTAGAGATTTTATTACATTTGCATACTATAAAGTTTTCAACAATATGGGAATAACAGATATCTGGATGGTTATTGTAAACCCCAAGGCCGGCAGCGGAAAGGGATTGAAAGATTGGCCCATCATATCAAACCAGATGTACAACAGCGGAGTGCACTTCACCTGCCTGTTCACAGAGCACAAATACCACGCAATGGAACTTACGGTAAAGGCCATCAATGACGGCTACCGCAACATTGTTGCAGTAGGTGGTGACGGTACAATCCATGAGGTTGTAAACGGCATTTTCATCCAGAAGAAGGTTCCCACAACAGAGATATCCCTTGCAGTAATCCCTGCCGGTACCGGCAATGACTGGATAAGGATGTACGGCATCTCCAAGACCTACTCGGAGGCGGTGAAATCACTTGTTGAAAAACGTACTGTACTGCAGGATGTTGCAAAAGTATCGTTCTATGAAACCAGGGTACAGCACACCCGTTATATGGCCAATGTAGCGGGATTGGGATACGATGCCGTTGTAAACCTCAAGTACAACAACCTCAAGGATGAGGGAAAATACGGCAAATGGCTATACCTGCGGAGCGCATTCAACACATTTGCAAGATACAGTCCGGTAAAATTCAACATAAGGACAGACGGCAAGGAGTACTACAACGGAATGGTGTTCTCCGGAGCTGTAGGTATTGGAAAATACAACGGAGGAGGTATGCAACAGACCCCCGAGGCTGCAGTTGATGACGAGCTTATGGACCTCACAATCATAAGGAAAATGTCCAAACTGAGAATCATCCGCAACTTCAGGCTGCTGTACAGCGGCAACATATACTCCAACCCCAAGGTCATACACACCCAATGCAAAAAAATTGAGATTGACACCTGGCCGGAAAGCCGTATAGAGATAGACGGCGAGGCTGTGGGAACATCACCTTTCACATTTGAACTGGTTCCTCACGCAATAAGGGTTGTGGTGGGCGTAAACTATATAATCTAAAGCGGATCAACGTCCAGGACAATGGAATTGCCGTTCCTTATCTCCCCTACACACTCCTGCAGGGCTTTCTTGTTGTGTACCAGACGGTTGTCGCGCGCAAACTTCACATAGAAGCACTTGATGAACTCTCCCCTTATCTTGTCTACAACAGGGGTAAACGGACCTGTGAGCTCCTTGTACTGCAAATCTTTCCGTCCCTGCACCTTTAGCTGTATCTGCGCGCACAGCTCATCCAGTTTTGCAATATCCTTGTGCTTGACAACAATCCTCACCATCCTCACATACGGTGCAAAATGGAACTGCTGCCTCTCCCCAAGCAACTGTGCTGTGATTGGGGATATGGTGGATTTATGGGGAAGATGGCTGTCGGAAAGAGAACCGTCGGGAAGATGGCCGCTGGCAAGTGACCGGAGTACCGGATGCTCCTTCTGGCTGGTCTGGATTATGAGTTTTCCCTGCTCCCCACGCCTTCCGGTGCGACCCATCAGCTGGCTGAGCAGCTGCAGCGCCTTCTCATCCGCCCTGAAATCCTGCACCCCCAGAATGGTATCTGCAGCAATCACCGCCACCAGACGGAGGCGTTCAAAATCAAATCCTTTACTTATCATCTGGGTCCCGACAAGGATATTTGTCTTCCCCTCCGCAAAATCCTTTATTGTCTGTTCCTCAGCCTTTTTGCTCTGGGCAATATCTGCATCATAACGGGCAATTGAAGCCTCAGGGAAAATCTTGGCGAGTTCCTCCTCAAGCTTCTCCGTACCTGCCCCCTTGTAATTGAAGGAGGCAGTACCGCACTTGCTGCAGGTACCGTTGAAACGGGCAATGAACTCGCAATAGTGGCACCTCAAGGTATTGTTGTATCTATGATAACTCAAATGGACATTGCAATGAGGGCATTTTGGTATCTCCCCGCACTCCTGGCACTCCACAATTGGGGAATACGACCTGCGGTTGCGGAAAACGAGCACCTGATACCCCTGCTCAATGGTACGACGCATCTCATTTATGAGTTTCTGGGAGAAGTTTCCCACCATCTGGCGGGTCTTGCGGGCATAAATGGTATCAACTATCTCCACCTTTGGAGGCACCGCCCCATAATATTTCTCGGTAAGCTCCACCAGCGCAAAACGGTTGAGCAGACAATTGTATTCGCTCTCAAAAGAAGGGGTTGCCGAACCCAACAGAATGTTTGCGCCATGTATCTGCGCCAGCATAATTGCCGTATCCTTGGCCTGATACCTCGGAGCCGGCTCCGTCTGCTTGTAACTGGAATCGTGCTCCTCATCCACAATCACCAGCCCCAGATTTGCATACGGAAGGAACAGCGACGATCGGGTACCCAGCACCACAACTGCAGAATTTGCGGCTTGCTGCGGCTGCGCGGAGTTATCCCCCCCCTCCTGCTCCAAGTGGCCGTATGCTGCGGATTGCTGCAATGCTGTTGCCGACTGCAACCCGGCATTGTACTGCAGAATCTTGTGAATCCTAGCCTTCTCGGCAACGGTCTGCTTTGAATGGTATGTAAGCAACCTCTCTCCAAAAAAGCCCTTCAACCTCTGCTGCAACTGCTTGCTTATGGCAATCTCCGGCACCATATACAGCACACTCTTCCCCTGGCGCAACTGCTCCGCCGCCAGTGTAATGTAAATCTCCGTCTTGCCGCTTCCCGTAACTCCCCTCAAAAGCACCGGCTTTGGAAAACCTGCCCTAATCTGCTGCAGCGCCAGGGCCTGCGCGTTATTTGGGACGACGTCCTTTTTTACAATATCCTCATTTTCAAGGCTCTCCAAAAACATCTCCACGGTTTTGCGGGGCTTTACACTCTCCTGCCTGATGGTAAGGGCCGGATAGGCAGCCTTGAACACCTCTCCAGTGCTGCACAAATAATACTGCGCCACCCTTTCCCACAATTCCATCTCTGAAGGGAGAATCTTTGGAAGCTCCTCAACTGCCAGAATTGGCTTGTACTGGATCTCTTTCCCCTCAGATGTATGGGTGGGGACTTGTTCCTGTGAAAGGATTTTTGATACAACTCCGGAATAAATCTTACCGGCAAAATCTACCTTTACCCTTGAACCGCACTCCACGCCTAAAATTTCCGGCACAATATAAGAGACCTCCCCGCTGTACTTAACAGGAAGAATAACAGAGGCATACCGCCTTGTATGAGGTATCCGGGGCTCCATATCTTCCACAAAAATATAAAAAAAGTTGCAAAAAAATTTGCAGAATAGAAAATAATATCTACCTTTGCAATCCCAAAACGATGGTG
>JAFOER010000105.1 GCA_017380095.1 Bacteroidales bacterium | reverse complement strand
TTTGCCAGGACCAACTGCCAAAACTTTACCCTCCTGTGGTTTCTCTTTTGCATTGTCGGGAATAAACAATCCGCTTGCTGTTTTGGTTTCAGCCTCTTTAGGCTCTACCAATACTCTGTCTGCTAATGGTTTAATGTTCATAGTATTTAGTTTTTGTTTTTTAATTCAATAAATGGGAAGCGTATCGCCCCCTGCGTACGATGCAATATGGGCAAAATGAGTGCCAAAAGGAATTTCTGACAAAATGTCAAGAAAGAAGCTGCTGAATATATTTGTCCAGGTTTGTGCTCTTCTCTTCCAGCGAGAGTTTTTTTCTTATTTCGCTGTTTATGATGTAGTGGCGGCTCATTTTTGTATATCCGCCAACATTCTTTCCGTTGAGGCCTATGGCGTACAGACAACAGTATCCGAGCTCCATCTCTGTAAGTCCCCTTTCCCTCAGATGGGAGATAAAGGCAGGGTGGCTCGCCTCAAAGGCGGCTACAGTGGAGGTCATGAACGCTTTCCTGTCTTCCAGGAACTTTTCTATCTTCAGCTGTGCAGTCCTGTCAATCTTGTCACTCTCTGAGATGCTGGCTGCCATGATGGTATTCAGCAGTTCCAGACGCTCCTTTATTATATCCTTCACCTGTCCCTTTATTACCCAGCTGCTTTCCATTATGTCTGAAAGTTCAGATTTCTCCCTTTCAAGCTGCTCGCATTGGGTGCGGTACAGCATATTCTCAATACCTCCCAGCCTCAATCTGTATACTGCATATGCAATGATGGATATAAGAACAAATACAAAGCACAGGCCGTATATCGCCAGATTTCTCTTTTGGGCCTGTTTTTCCATTGTCTCTATTTGCAGTGCGTACCTCTCTTCAATGAACCTCGCATCATTGGCAATGAGAGCCATTTCAGTAGAGTCGGACATTTCGGCATATCTCCTGTAATGCACCAGAGCCTCATCCTTGTAGCCGAGTGCTTCATATACTTTTGACGCGGTAAGCCAGTAGTTCAGGGGCTTGTCCATGGAATATGTCCCATATTTCAGGACAGCTTCCATGGCCTGCTCCTTCTCTCCAATCTGAAGCAGCACTTCGGCTACCGACAGCCAGTTTACATAACTTTCCGGTACCTGTGCAAGATACTGGGGAATTGTTTCCTGTACGCTTTGAATGCTTCCGTATTTTGCTTCATACAGCATTCTCATTTCATGCAGCACGGAGGTCTGGGCAGCATTTGTATGTTGTGCAGCTGTGTCAAGTTCAAGCAGTATCTCCTTTGCTCCGCTGGCATTGTCAAGTGCCATATAACCCTGGAAAGCATTGGTGAGGGCGTTGAACCGGAGGCTGTTGTCCTGCAGTTCCATGAAAAGGGCTGATGCTGCGGATGTTTCCAGTATGCATTTTTCCCATTCGTAAAAAGTCTTGTGTATAAGGCCCTTTTCATAATGGAGTTTGGCTATGGTCAAAGTGTCATCAGAGCCGTTTCCCTCTCCCAGCCCCTTTACAAAGCACTCCATGGCCATCTCCGTGTCTCCCCCGGCAAGATATGCCTTACCGCAATAATAGTAGCTTTTGAGCCGTTCCGTTGCAGTTCCTTTCCTTGAATAATATTCAAGGGCAGCCAGGGGAAGCGAGAGCTCTTCCTGTTCCAGGTACATCTGATCCATAGCCATGGAGAGCATCAGTGAATGTTTCGCCCTGAGCTTTGCAGAGGAGAGTTCACTGTCTCCAATTTCCTGAAGTGCAACAATGGCATCATAAGGGCGTCCGCCGAGGTATGATTCAATCTCACCAAGGCGTTTTTTTACGTCCCCGTTTCCCCCACAGCTGCAAAAAATGAGGGCTGCAAATACCATTTTAAGGAGCAGTTTCATTGCCAAAAAACACAGATTTGTGTATAAAGGTAGCAAAGTGAAGCATATCCTCCAAATAAAAAAAGGAGAAAATGCAGAAAAAAAACAGTGTTAAACTTTTGTTCTTCCCGACAATTAAATATTTCTGCAAACCTTTGATTTATACCATGTTGAAATTGTAAAATTATTTGGATGTAAAACTTGGAATTGTGTAACTTTACACAAAAGAAAAACAGAATCCATGAAAATTATGGCCAGACTCAAATTGACCGTTTTGCTTTTGTTGGCTTGCAGTCCGCTGCTTGTGGCGCAGCAGGCAAAAGATGCCGGGGAAATGTTCGGGAACTACTCAAGATTGCTTTCCGCAGAGAAAGTATATCTGCATACAGATAAGGATGTCTATTGTGCAACAGATACCATCTGGATAAGCGGGTATGTTGAGAATGCCTCTTATGCAAGTGAATTTGCAGAATCCAATTACATATATGTGGAGCTGCTGTGCGACCTTCCCCTAAAGGATGTGGGAAGCTGGAGCAGTGTTACCAAGTCGCACTATGATGTTGTGGAGAGGAAGAAACTCCGCCGCATAGGGAATACTTTCAGCGGATATATTGTGGTTCCGGAGATGAGCAATACTTCACGTGCCACGTTGAGGGGATATACCTATTGGATGCTCAACTCCCCCGTAGAGTATATGTTCTATAAGGAACTGGAGATAGCCAATCCCATGAAGGACGGCTTCATCTCATCTCTTAAGGATGCAAAAATCTCTTCCGAGGATACCTATATCCTGTTTGGAGCAGTCCCTCCCCAACAGAAGAAGGAGAGTAAAAAGGTTGTAGCAGCAGATTATGACATACAGTTCCTTCCGGAAAGCGGCAATTATGTTGCCGGTACTGATGCCACAATATTCATAAAGGGTATGGGGGCAGACGGCAAGGGTGAGTTGCTCAAAGGGGCCATCAGTACCCAAAGCGGAAAACACCTGGCCTCATTTGTTACCGATTCGCTTGGATTCGGAAAAGTTACAATCAGGAATCTGCCGGCCGGAGTGCTGACGGCAGCAGTTATGAATGCCGCAGGTGTTCCAAAGAGGGTACACCTTCCCGCATCATTGGCAAAGGGTGTTACAGTCAACGGTACTGTCTCAGCCGGCGCAAACGGAGATGGGAAAGTGCAGTTCAGGATAAAATCGTCGGGAGGATTGGCTGCAAGGGGGCTTGTTGCGGTACTGCATAACGGTTCGGAGATTTATTCCCGTATGGAGATAAGGCAGCAGGATATGCTGTTTTCGCTTCCCCTTAAAGGGCTTGATGCTGGAATCCATGCGGTTACGGTTGTGGACAGCAAAGGAAATGTGTACTCGGAGCGTCCTTTTGTTGTCTTGCCGCAGGAGGAAGAGCAGATGAAGATTGCAGTGGAGAAGAGTGCGTACGGAAAAAGGGAGAAGGTGACCGTAAATGTGTCGCTGCCGCAGAATATGCTGGACAGCTGCAGGAACTTTTCCGTTTCCGTAACGGATATGGGGATAACAGGAAATGTGGAGAGGACAACCATAGAGTCATATATGCTCCTCAAGAGTGAACTCAAAGGGTATATTGAGGATATAGAGTATTACTTCAACCGCAATGTCCCTTATGCCATGAGGATGGCAAGGGCCGACCTCCTTATGCAGACACAGGGATGGAGATATTACGATACGGAAGATATCCTCAAGGGGGAGACAGCTGCTCCTGTTTTTGGCAAGGAGTATATACAGACAATTGCCGGAAAGGTTATGGGTGTATTCGGGTTGTCCAAAAATCCGTTTGTCACTTTCTATGCCCCGTCCATCAACTTCACGGCTATGGGACAGCTGGACTCGGGTTATTTTGTGCTGAAGGATGTGGATTTTCCTGAGCAGACAAGGTTCATAGTGTCGGCAACGGGCAAGAACGGAAAAAGCATAAGCCATACTCCAATCCTCCAGAACGATTGTTTTGCCCCGCTGTACAGGTATCCTCTCCAGAAAGGGGAAGTTGCCTACACTCAGCAGTATAAGGAGATTGTGGAGAAAAAATATTACAACAGCGGGGATGGGGGCCACTCAATGGCATTTACGTTGGATCCTGTTGTGGTTACTACGCAGCTCATTACTCCAAAGAATTCCCCTTCGCCAATCCCCAACCGCCCTATAAAGAGGAGCAGTTACAGGGATGCACTGGCCATGAGACCGTATCTGAACGGGTATGATCTTGCATCTTATGTGGTTGCCACATTTACAGGGGTAAGGCATTCTCCCGGTGCGGATGCCCTTTTGGGAAATACAGGGTTCAGAAGCTGGAGAATGGTGGAACTGTATATGAACGGAATATATATTCCGGCAAATGAAGTGATGAGTACCCATCTTCTGCACATGCCGCTTTCGGAGGTGGAATCGCTCATTTTCCTTGGAGGCCTGGATGCGGGAGCGTACCAGCCGGTACATCTGCACAGGAGCCAGTATCCTTCACCTGTCCTTATGATAAACACCCGTTCTGGGAGTAGAGGCCATAGGGTAAATCCGAATGTTGTCTCCGCATCCCCAATAGGGTGGCAGAAACCGGCAAAGTTCTACTCTCCAAAATATGATTATACCAACAAATGGAAGGGAGAGGACAACAGGATAACATTGTACTGGTCACCTTCGCTTGAGGTTGACAGGAACGGTAAGGCAACCTTCTCCTTCTACACGTCCGATTCAAATTCCAACTACAGGATTGAGGTGGAAGGGCGTTCTGCAGCGGGCAAATACCATAGTGCAGAGAAGATTGTCGGGAGGAAGAAATGATGGTTTCCCACCTTTTGCTATCTTTGCAAAAAGGAGGATAAAGATGGAAAATGCAAATGTTTCTCCCGACGAAAAATTCATGCGGGAGGCAATAAAGGAGGCCCTGAAGGGGCGAGACAGGGATGAGGTTCCCATTGGAGCCGTTGTGGAGTGCGGCGGACGGATAATTGCAAGGGCATATAACCTTACGGAAGCTCTCAATGATGCAACTGCCCACGCGGAGATGCAGGCCATAACTATGGCAACTTCTGCCATTGGGGGGAAGTATCTTGACAAATGCACACTTTATGTAACGGTTGAACCTTGCCCGATGTGTGCCGCTGCCCTTGCCTGGTCGCAGGTGAAGAGGGTGGTTTACGGGGCTCCGGATGAAAAGAGGGGGTACAGCAGGTTTGTTCCGTCACTCATGCATCCCAAGACAGAGGTGACAGGTGGTGTGCTGGCCTTGGAATGCGGCAAAATTGTATCTGATTTCTTTAAAGGCAAGAGATAATGGAAGGGTTGTTGGGATTGGGCCTTATAGGCCTTTTTATAGGGTGTTTTCTTGCAGCTACCGTAATACCTTTCAGTGCGGAGATTCTTCTTGTAGGGGCCTTGCTCGCGGGGTGCAACCCATTGGCAACATTTTGCGTGGCAACTCTCGGTAACAGTTTGGGAAGCCTTACCTCATACGGTATGGGTTATCTGGGCAAGTGGGAGTGGATAGAGAAGTGGTTCCACGTTTCCAGGGAAAAGCTGGAGAAGCAGAAAGGGAAGATTGACAAGTGGGGTCCGTTGCTGGCAATGCTTTGCTGGTTGCCGTTCATAGGTGATGTTTTTGCCATCGGCCTGGGGTTTTACAGGTTGAATTTTGTGAAATGTGTCATCTTCATTTTTATTGGTAAGGCGCTGAGATTCGGTGTGTGGACAGTGCTTTATGTGGTATATGGCCAGTCAATTCTACCGTAATCCTTTTTTTTGGTTATATAAAATTTTTGCATAACTTTGCATTCTCATTGAGATATGGTGTAATGGTAGCACTACAGATTTTGGTTCTGTCTGTCAAGGTTCGAATCCTTGTATCTCAACAGGAAAGGGGCTTGTAGCCCCTTTTTTTGTATCTTGTTGGGAGATTATATCTATCTTAGTTGTCTAAAGTGAATTATTATGAAATCCGGAATTTTATTATCAGTTATAGCGTTGTGTTCAATTGTCATCTCCTGCAATTCTCCTAAGGAAACAGTTCCAGTGGATTTTCCTCAGGTCAACCTTCCTGTGTATATCAATGACCAGATGCAGGCGGTGAATTTTATGGCAAAAAATTATTGGAACAACTTCTTTGCAATGGGGGAGAGTGCTGCAGCGGGAGGGACGGCTATACACGGAGTGGATTCCGTTTCATTTGAGTCGGCATTTGGTGCTTATGCCCAAATCCTTTCAATGTGCGGAAGCGCCATTGCAGACAAATCTGTTGCTTCTCTATTCAAAAACCTTGATTCACTGGCTCTTGGGGGAGAGAAGAAACCTCTTCTCAAGGTGATGCAACTCATGGAGCACTATTTTTACAATCCTGTTTCGCCTGTCTTGGATGAGGAGATTTATTTGAGTGCCCTGAACGGGATTCTTGCTTTACGTTCGCTTTCGGAGCTGGATAAAATGCAGTATGAGTGGCAGCATAAGATTTGTGCGATGAACAGAGTTGGAACCCCCGCTGCCGATTTCAGGTTCAGGGAGTTGCTGGGTAACGGCAATTTCAGGGAGAGGGACATGTACAGCATCAGGGGGGAATATACGCTGCTTTTCTTCAATAATCCCGATTGCCCCTCTTGTGCGCAGATTCTGGAAGTGATCAAGGATTCACCGCTGGTTGGTCTGGTAAGCAAAGGGGAGCTTAAAGTTCTGGCAATGTATATAGATGAAGATCTTACTGCGTGGAAGAAGAACAGGGAGAAATATCCTGCCGGGTGGATATATGCATACGATCCTGATCTTGTACTCAGGGATAACGGGTTATACGGTTTGAGGGCAATCCCCAGCCTGTATCTTCTGGATAAAGAAAAACGGGTGATCCTAAAGGATGCACCCGTTGAAAAGGTCATTTCATATTTTATGCAGAGATAACTATTTGATCTCCATAATAGCCTCTGAAATGTTGATCATGAAGTCACCCACGTGCTCGCACTCGTTTACAAGATCCATATAGTATACGCCGGTAAGGTAGCTGTATGTCTTGTTCTCAAGGTTAAGCAGATGCTCCTCCTTAAGGTTGTTGCGGTACTCGTTGATATCTGTCTCAATATCCTGGGCGTTTGCAATGTCATTGATCTGTGTATAGCCTTTCTTGAGGTTGTAGATCATAGCGTCAAATCCCCTTTCGAGCAGTTCAACCATATAGTTGAGTTTCTTTATCATCTGCTCGTCAAATTTCATGTTGTGGATATTGCGGCGCTGCAATATGCGGGCAACGTTGAATCCTGAGTCTCCGATGCTCTCAAGCTCGCTGATGATTTTGTACATTGCCTGGATCCTTCTGCCTGACTCATCACTGATAACACCCTCCTTAACCTGGTTGAGGAATTTTGCAATCTCAAGCTCAATACGGTCTGTAACCTGCTCGTAGTGCTCAAGTTTTTTGTATAGGGCATCAAATTTCTCAGGGTCTGTCTCATTGATGGCGCTCTTGGCATAGGCATATTGTCTGCGGCATATGTCTGCATAATGTACAATTTCCTCCTTAGCCTGGTTGAGCGAAAGCTCTGCAGTGCTCAGCATACCGCCCTGGATATACTGCAAACGGAATACCTCCTCCTCTTTTTTGCCTTTGATGATTTTTGTAACAAGCTGTGCAATCTGGTTGGTAAACCATACAAGGATAAGGGTGTTGCATATATTGAACAAGGTGTGGACCATAGAGATTGCATACAGTACAGAGTTTGCTGAAGCGCCTGCTACAAGAGGGTTGTCCAATCCCATTGCCATAATGATTTTGGATACAAGGCCAAGGAACGGATGGAACAGGATAAGGCACCACAGGACACCAAATACATTGAATACCGAGTGGCCCATAGCAGCTCTTCTTGCCGAAACGTTTGCAACCGATGCTGCAATGTTTGCAGTGATGGTAGTTCCAATGTTCTCTCCAAGAACCATTGCCGCGCCCATCTCAAACGGAATCCAGCCGTTGTTGCACATTACAAGGGTAAGGGCCATGGTTGCACTGGATGACTGGAGCACAATTGTAAGGATTGTACCGATACCCACGAACATAAGGGTTGATCCAAAGCCATAGTTTGTCCACTGCTGAAGGAATGCAAGAACCTCTGGGGAACTCTGCAAATCCGGAACGGAGTTTTTAAGGAAACTCAATCCAAGGAAAAGGAGTGAAAAACCTATGATAAGTTCACCTATTGATTTTTTCTTCTTTGCCTTGCACATCATAAAGACAAATCCGAATGCTATGAGAGGAATTGCAAGTACTGCAATATCTGCTTTAAAGCCAAGAAGCGAGATGAGCCACGCTGTAAATGTTGTACCTATGTTGGCACCCATGATAACTCCAATTGACTGAACCAATGAGAGCAGACCGGCATTTACAAAGCTCACCACCATAACGGTAGTTGCACTTGATGACTGGATGACAGCCGTAATGAAAAGACCGGTAAGGATTCGTGAAACTGAGTTTGAGGTCATTGCAGCCAGGATGTTCCTCAATTTGTCTCCGGCTACCTTTTGAAGCGCTTCACTCATGAGGGTCATACCATAAAGGAAGAGACCCAATGAGCCAAGGAGTGTAAGAATTTTAAAAATGGCGTCCATTTAAGTTTAATTTTGTTTCATAATACAAATATAATCCAAAAAGTGGGTTGTAAAAAAAAGTGCAGAATAAATTGTTAACTTCGCAACAATTCCGTAACAATTTTAAACAGTTTGCATATGAGGTTTCCGGTATCGGCAATGGTCTTAGCCCTTGTTTTTGTATTCTCTTCGGCAGATATGCTGTTTGGCCAGTTTGTCTCCAGCGGGAGCATGCCGGCAAGGGTAAAGTGGATGCAGGTGGAGGGTGAAACTTATAAAGTTATATATCCGGAAGGAATGGATTCTTTGGCAACCAGATATCTATGGCTGCTGGAGGAGAACAGCAAGGCAGTAATGCTTGGCCTTGGCGGAATAAAACCTGTAAAGGTGCCTGTTGTGCTGTACAACAGTACTGTAAGGAGCAACGGCTCTGTGGTGTGGGCCCCAAAAAGGATGGAGCTTTTTACCATCCCTGCGGCTAACGGCTATGCCCAGAGGTGGGAAGAGCAGCTGGTATTGCACGAATCGCGTCATGTGGGGCAGATGACCCATTTTACCAAGGGCATATACAAGCTGGGGTCAATACTTGTCGGGGAACAGGCACCGTCCATTGGAGTTGCAATATATCCTACCCGATGGATGCTGGAAGGGGATGCCGTGGTTGCGGAGACTGAACTTTCCAATGCGGGGCGTGGAAGGAGTGCCGCATTTATGGAGTACTACAGGGCTTCATTCCTGGAGGGAGAGCCGAGGAGCTGGTCGCAGTGGAAACTGGGGTCATACAAACATTATACACCCAATTACTACACATTGGGATACCTTACCAACAGTACAATCAGGTATGAGAGCGGCAATTATGGATATGCGGGGGAGGTTTTCAAATCCCTTGTGAAAAATTTTTATACCCCTTTTGTGCGTGACGTAAGCTATGTTCCATTGGTTGGAGATGTTCCCCGACGGTTTTTCAGGAAAGGAAGGGAGATGATGACACAGTACTGGAAGGATGAACTTCCGCAAAGGGGAAAGATTACCACTGCGGAGCAGCTCATTGCAGATAGGGGGAATGATTACAGGGAGTATCTTTCACCAGTGGTTGTGGGAAGGGACAGCGTGCTCTATCTGAGACATTCCTATAATGAGCCCTCTGCGCTGGTTATGGTGAGCGGCGGGAAGGAAAATGTGCTGAGGAGTTTTGCTGCAAATGTGCGCAAGATGAAGAAGTTGGGGGAGAAAGTATATTTTGTTGAGCAAATTCCCCATCCCAGATGGACCAATGTAGTGTATGGCAATCTGTATTCGTATGATTGGGAAAGCGGGGAAATGGAAGAACTGGGCAGAGGAAAATTTTTGGGGGCTGTACAGGCAGATGAAGCCTCCGGCAGGGTGGCTGTTGTGGAGTATATGTCGGGAGGAGGAACTTCTTTGGTATTGACGGATGCCGTTACAGGAGAGATGATGGAGAGCATTCCAGCTCCTGAAAACGGCGAGATAACCGGCAGTGCATGGCTGGAAGGGGAACTGTATGCCTCTGTAATTACAGGAAAGGGATTGGGCATATTCCGGTATTCGGAGGGGTGCTGGAGCAGTGTCCTTCAGGAGCAGTCTGCTTCAATTGAGGAGTTGCAGGGGAGCGGTGATTGCCTGTATTTCCTTTCGGATATGGATGGTGTGAGGAATGTATACAGTTATAATCCCCGCGAAAAGAAGCTGGGACGGGTGACAAACTCACTTTATGGGGCATCTGAGCCGCTCGTTGAGGGGGAGGAGCTGTATTATTCATCATTGGAGACAAGTGGAAGATACCCTGTCAGGATAGCGCTCGACAGCGTAGGGGAGAGCGGTTCCCGTTTTACTCCATGGGTTGAGGAGGGTATTCTTAAAGGGCAGTACAGATATTTTGTGGCCGATACCCTTTCGGCCCAGGCAAGGAGGGCTCTGGCTGAGGGAGGTATGTTGGCAAGTGAGGATGAGATTGGGCAAAAGGGAGGTACATCATTTGTGAAATACAGTCAAACTGAAGCGGAGTTTGCAGCTACGCTGCAGCCGCGCAGGTACAGCCAGCTTGGGCATCTGTTCAGATTCCATTCATGGGCCCCCGTATATTATGATGTGGAGAGGATTATGGAGACAGACTATGACAACCTTCATGAGGTGGTATCTTTGGGCGCTACAGCCTATTCCCAGAATACTCTGGGTACGGCGGTTACTATGTTGGGATATTCTTACAGGGACGGGCTCAATGCCGGCCACATTAAAATGAAATATACAGGATGGTACCCTTCATTGCAATTCTCGGCGGATGTAAACAATGACCAACGTTATGGCGTGAGGATAGAGAGGGAAGGGAACAAGATAAAGAGGAGTGTGGAGAAGCTTTCTTCACCTCTTGTGGAATTGTCGGCAATGGCGTATCTGCCGCTCAATTTCTCATCGCACGGGTGGAACAGGGCAATTGTTCCCCAGATAGAGTGGGATTTCAACAATAACGGTTATTACGACAGTTCAAAGGGAGGCTATATCAATTCCCATACACTTACCTCTTCGTTCCAGTTTTATGTGATGAGGGAGATGGCCCATTCAGGCATCTTTCCAAAATGGGGTATAGGGGGAGTTGCAAGATGGCGTACGGCTATTGACGGGGGTGAAAACTTCGGGAGCTCACACGCTCTGCATCTTTATGGATACTTGCCCGGAGCTGCACCGGCGCATGGAATAAAGCTCTCTTTAAGTGCACAGAAGCAGAATGTTGAGGGGAAGAATTACTACATGTCCAATATGGTAAATATGCCAAGGGGGTATGATGATGTGTATGGTGAGAAATATTTCTCCGGCACCATAGATTATGCAATGCCTTTTTATCTTGGAGACAAGAATATAATGAGATTGATGTATCTCAAGAGGTTGCAGCTTATTCCGTTTGCAGATTTTGCTGTTGTGGATTCAAGGAATATCCACTCGTACGGTGCAGCCGTAATGGTTGATTTTGCCCCATTTACCATTGGTGTAGACCTGAGCTTTGGAGTGAGGTATTCGTTCAACATGAAAACTGCTCAGGTGCTTTTCTCAACAGCGCTGTTCTAGTTTTCGCGTGGGCGTAGAGCCTCTGTTACCAGGGTAGCCATCTTTTTGCCTACAACAGCCTCAATCTCCTCAAATGAAGCCTCCTTTATCCTCTTTACACTCTTGAAGTGCTGGAGCAGTTTCTGTTGTGTGGCTTCGCCTACACCTTTAATGGAGGTAAGGGTTGAGGTGATCTGGTTTTTGGTCCTGCGGCTCCTGTGGTGTGTTATGCCAAAACGGTGGGCCTCATCTCTCAGGTGCATCAGAAGTTTCAGTGCGGGAGAGTTCTTGTCCAGGAACATTGGGGTGGGATCTCCCGGAATCATTATCTCCTCAAGCCTCTCGGCTATGCTTATTACCTTAACGCGGTCCAGCAGACCAAGATCCTGGAGGGCATCGTAGGCAAAGTGAAGCTGTCCCCTTCCTCCGTCAATAAGTACCAGCTGGGGTATGTCACCCCCTTCCGCCAACAGACGGGAGTAGCGGCGGTGTACCACTTCGTACATGGATGCATAGTCATTGGCACCAACTACTGTCTTTATGTTGAAGTGCCTGTAGTCACGCTTGCTCGGTTTTCCGTTCCTGAACACCACGCATGCTGCAACCGGATTGGTACCCTGTGTGTTGGAGTTGTCAAAGCACTCAATGTGGAGAGGTATCCTTTCCATCTGAAGAACCTCCTTGAGGGCCATTACTGCGCGGTTTTTCCCCTCTTCAGGGTCCTTTATCTCCTCCTGTTTCATTTTCTGGAACATGAATGCCTTGGCATTCTTTGTACACAGTTCCAGCAGACTCAGCTTGTCACCCTTGAGTGGGATATGGATATTTTTTGCAAAAGAGAGGTTGTCGGGGAGGAAAGGTACAAGAATCTCTTCTCCCTTCCCGACAATCTGGTAGATTTCCTGAATGAATCTGGTGAGGACGGCCTCCTGCTCCTCCTCTATGTTGAGTTTGAAGTGGAGGTTGAGGGTCTGTATGATGCATCCTCCGTGCAGACGGAAGAAGTTGCCGAATGCATTTCCTTTTTCAAAAACAATGGAGAAAACATCTGTATCTGTTATGCTCGGGTGTACAATCAGGGATTTGCTGTAGTGGTTCTGCAGCAGTTCCATCTTCTCCTTGTACTCCTGTGCCTTTTCAAATTCCATTTGGGCTGCATACTCCTGCATTGTCTTGCGGTACTCCCTTATGAGAGTTCCGGTATTTCCCTTGAGTATCTCCTTAATGCTTGCAATCTGGGCATCATATTCCTGTTGGGTAATTTCCCCTATACAGGGGCCGAAGCATTTTTTTATGTGTATGTTCAGGCACGGCTTGAATTTGCCGCTTTCTATTGCCTGTGGCGTAAGTGCAAGCTTGCAGGTGCGGAGCTTGTAGAGGGTGTTGATCAGGTCCAGCAGATGGTATGCGTGCTGCACAGAACTGTACGGGCCAAAGTATTGGGAGCCGTCCCTGACAAATTTTCTGGTGAGGAATATTCTTGGGAATGGCTCATTCTTTATGCATATCCATGGATAGCTTTTGCCGTCCTTGAGCAGGATATTGTATTTGGGCTGGTATTGTTTTATGAGGTTGTTTTCAAGCAACAGCGCGTCCTGCTCGCTCTCTACAACTGTGTGCTGCACATCTGCTATCTTTGAGACCAGGACCCTTGTCTTTGTGGTGAGATTTTCCGGTTTTACAAAATATTGCTGTACCCTCTTGCGCAAATTTTTGGCTTTGCCAATGTATATGACAGTACCTGAAGCGTCCAAAAAACGGTACACTCCAGGCTCGTTGGGCAGTATTGATATCTTCTCTTTCACAAAGTTGCAAAATTTTATATATCTTTGTCTGAATTGTGGTCCTTATGAATACAAAATTAGTCAATAAATCTGAAGTTAAGAACGCCTTAAAGGTAAAAGGGGTTGCGGGGAACCTTCTGGCAAGTGCTGTAATGCGTTTTGTGGGTGTACATATGGTTAATGACGTGTATGACCATTTGCGTGAGTATCAGGGAATTGAGTTTGCAGATAAACTTATAGAACATTTGGATGTAACCTGTGATTACATCCCTCAGGAATTGGATTATCTTCCAAAGGACGGACCTTTCATAGTGGTGTCAAACCATCCGTTCGGTGCAATTGACGGCATTATGATGTTGAGTATCCTTGGAAAGGTGAGACCTGATATAAAGATTCTTACCAATTTCATATTGTCTTATATACCTAATCTGGCCGGAAATTTCTTCCCGGTGAATCCTTTTACAGACCGTCCGGGCATGAAGAGCAGTCTGAAGGGTCTGAAGATGGCCAAAGAGCATCTGGCAACAGGTGGGGTGCTCGGTCTGTTTCCGTCGGGAGAAGTGTCATCCAACGGAAACAAGGATAATGTGGTGAGGGACATTGAGTGGCAGCCGTCAATCATAAAACTTATAAAGAGTGCAGGTGTTCCTGTGGTTCCAATCTATTTTGATGGTGGAAACTCAAGGCTGTTCCATCTGATGGGGAAGGTGAATCCTTATCTCCGTACGGCAAGGCTTGCCAGGGAGCTGATGAAAAAGAGAGGCAGCACAATTTCCCTCAGGATAGGAAAGCCTATGCAGCCGGCTGAATTTGAGGAGTATTCAGATATTTCTGTGCTTGGAAAATATTTGTGGAACAGGTCGTATGCTCTGGAGCCTAATGTTGCCGGGGCAAATGTGCAGCAGGCGGTTCCTGCACATCAGGAAGAGATTGCTCCTCACGTGGATGCGGACAAGCTGTGTGCAGAGGTGGATTCATTGCAGCAGAACAGGTTGTTTGAAGTTGGCAATTATGAGTGTTATCTGGCAGAAGCCGGTCAGATTCCTTTTATGATGCAGGAGATTGCCCGCAGCAGGGAGGAGACATTCAGGGCTGTCGGGGAAGGTACTAATAAAAGTGCCGATACCGATATGTATGATACCTATTACAGGCATCTGATTTTGTGGGATAAAAAACAGAAATGTTTTGTAGGTGCATACAGGTTGGGAATGGGCTCTGAAATTATAGACAAGTTTGGAGTGGGAGGTTTTTATTCCCATACGTTGTTCGGCTATAAGGAGAGTTTCAGGTCGCATCTGAAGAAAACCATGGAGCTGGGCCGCTCTTTTGTTGTTCCTGCATACCAGAAGGATCCTCTGGCACTGATGCTTCTTATAAAAGGATTGATGTATGTTGTAATCCGGAATCCGGAGGTAAGGTACCTGATTGGACCGGTAAGTATAAGTGCCTGGTATCCTTATTTTTACAGAAGCCTCATGGTGCACTATTTGAGGCAAAGGCAGTCCATCCCCGAGCAGGAGGAGTTTGTTTCCCCAAAACATCCTTTCAAACCTGATTTCTGCAGGGTAAATGTAGATGATCTTGTTGTAGGAAAGATGGATTCATTGGAGAGGTTCGACCGTTTCATGTTCCGTCTGAGCAACGGAGCATACAGGCTCCCAACCCTTCTTAAGAAATATATCAAGCTGAATGCCAGAATACTGGCCTTTAATGTAGACCCCGATTTCAATAACTGCGTGGACGGCCTAATTATGTTGGACGTATTGGATGTGCCTAAGCAGGAGATAGATGCCCTGTCCAAGGAGTTTGAGGACAAGGATATGGTTTACAAGCGTTTCGGGTTTGAGTAATCTTCAGTTATGGAACAGGATCGTATCCGCTTCCGCCCCAGGGGTGGCAGCGGAGAATCCTTTTTATGGTATAGTAGAGCCCTTTTATGGGGCCATGCTTGCGCAAAGCCTCTATTGCATAAGCAGAACATGTTGGAGTGAATCTGCATGTTGCGGGCTTTAGCGGTGATATGCAGATCTGGTAGAATCTTACCAGCAGTATGAATGGGAAAGAGAAAGCCTTTTTAAGAATCCTTTTCAGCTCCATCTTTTTTGTCCCCTTTGGTTTTCCCTTGTAGAACGAGCTCCATTGCCTCTTTGAGGCGGGTCTCAATGTAGCTGTATTCTTTTATATCCTTGGCTACATATACAAAAAGGATATTGATGCTGCATCCTTGGGGTGCAGTCAATATCCCTTTGTTAAGTCTGTAGCTCTCACGGATTCTCCTCTTGAGGAGATTGCGTTTTACAGCCCTCTTGAAGTTTCTTTTTGGTACAGAAACAATGATTGCATTGGGCCTCTGTTGCTCCTGGGTGAGTGCAACCTTCTCATACACTACCTTAAACGGATAGTGGAAGAAGCTTTCGCCGTTTTTCATCAGGGACTGTATCTCCCTGAATGAGCAAAGACGCTCACTTTTTGTAAAAGAGGCAGACATGGCTGTTTATTTTGTCTCTTTCTGCAAATGCAGCATAAGAGCCTTTGCAATGGATGGAGCCTCAGGAGTTGGTGCAGTGATGTTTGCGGTAAGGCCTGCTGCACTTACTGCTTTTGCAACTGCCGGACCAAAAGTGGCAATCTGCAACTCTTTCTGCTCAAATTCAGGGAAGTTCTCCTGCAGCGATTTTACGTCAGAAGGGCTGTAGAACACAGCAATCTGGTATTTGTCCATCTCTATCTCCTTGAGGTCGCTGTAAATGATCTTTACAAATGCTGCACTTTCAAATTTGTATTTGGTTTTTGAGAACATCTTGTGAAGATCACCTTTCACATTGTCAGCAGTTGCCGCAATAAGGAATTTCTCATCCTTGTGCTTGCTTCCTATTGTATCAAGGATGGAAGCTGTTGTGCCGTTACCGTAGAAAATTTTTCTTTTGCGGAATACAATGTGTTTCTGCAGATATACGGCAGTTGCCTCCGAGTTGCAGAAATACTTCATTGTTTCAGGCACTGTTATCCTCAACTCCTCGCACAATTTGAAAAATGCGTCAATGGTAGTTTTTGCAGTAAATACTATTGCAGTAAAATCCAGGATATTTATTTTCTGAGCTCTGAATTCTTTAGCACTTAGTGGCTCCACTTTAAAGAAAGGCATGAAATCGATGTTTACCTTATACTTGCTTTGCAGTTCTGTATAAGGAGAACTGTTCTGTGGGGCCGGCTGTGAAATTAAAATATTTGAAATTTTCATATCTAACTAACTGAAATTGAGGTACAATAGCATTGCTATAGGCAAAATTTCGAGGGTGCAAAGGTATAAAATATAGAAAAAATGAGAAAATCCTTTTTGTAAAAAAATGCGAAAAATTGAAAAAAAGTATAGCAGTGCCACCGGCAATAGGCTGAAAACCATGCAGTAACGCATATTTCCCATAGGTGCAGAAGATATGGATTTTATGGCAATAAAGCAGCATAAAACCAGGATATACCAGATGCAGGTATAGGTACAGTTGATTTTAAGTACAAGTTTTATTGCATTTTTTTTGTTGAGCCATGCCAGGAAACGTATTGAAATGTCCTTAAGGGCAAAATAGATGACAAATGTTCCAAGTATACCGGCAAAGCGTACAGGAAGAGTGTATCCGTAACCAATTGTTTTTGTTGCATATGCTATGTTTGCAAATACAAATGATGTACAAATGGTAAGGAAAGAGAACAGCGTGTTGCGGCAAATCTGAAGGTTGGACTGTGCTTCAATTCCAAGTAGCTTCTTGTGGTTGAAAATGCCCTGCAGTACAATTGACAGACCCTTTACAATTCTCCTGTGGGCAAACAGGAGGTATATTACCAGGGCTGATATTATGATTACATTTGTTATGTCACGGTACGGGTCACCCAAAGAAATTCCTGCCGGAACCTCTATCTCCTGCAATGCATTACAGCTGCCGCTCCAAAGCTCTTCTATAGGCCTTGACATCAGTTGCCCCTTTTTGCCTTATATCCCAACCCTGTGAGAATTGTAACAATCTTCTCCCTCTGGTCTCCCTGTATGAGGATCTGGCCGTCTTTCACGGAGCCGCCTACCCCACATTTTGTCTTGAGCATTTTTCCCAAATCTGCAAGGTCGTCTTCCTTCCCGACAAATCCGTTTACCACCGTAACCTGCTTTCCTCCACGACCTTTCTTGTCTATTGCCACTACAAGTTTCTGGTCTTTTGGTGCCAGAGTTTCCTCTTCATAAACCTCTTCCTGCTCAAATTGGAAGTCAGGATTTGTAGAATAGACCATTCCCAGTCTGCTTTTCCAGTCATTATTTGCCATAATCCATCTGTTGTTGCACGAATTTTGCTGCAAAGGTACTATCTTTGTAGTTTTTGAAAGAATAAACTTTGTATAAAGCAATATGGAATTGAAAAAATTCAAAAGGATAAACAATATTGTGGCAGTGGCCGTGTTGTTTATTGCTTCATTTACTTACCTCTCTACAATTGAGCCTACAGTAAGTTTCTGGGATTGTGGAGAGTTTATAGCATCATCGTACAAACTTGAGGTGGGCCACCCTCCGGGAAACCCTGTATTCCAGCTTATAGCCAGATTCTTCACCCTTTTTGGAGGGCCTGAGGATGCGGCTATGCTTGTGAATGTAATGAGTGCAATGTGCTCAGCGTTTACAATTTTCTTCCTGTATCTTACCATTGTGCATCTGGGAAGGAGAATTGTGGAGAAGACAAAAGGGGAGATGACCCTTGCCTCTGCAACCGGCGTTTTTGGAGCAGGCATTGTAGGAGCATTGGCATATACCTTCTCCGACACTTTCTGGTTTTCTGCAGTTGAGGCAGAGGTTTATGCAATGTCATCACTTTTTACCGCAGTGGTGTTCTGGGCAATGCTCAGATGGGAAGAGGAGGCGGATATGCCGTATGCAAACAGATGGATTGTGCTAATTGCATTCCTTATGGGTATCTCCATAGGTGTCCATCTGCTCAATCTCCTTACAATTCCTGCACTCGTGTTCATATACTACTAC
>JAFOER010000104.1 GCA_017380095.1 Bacteroidales bacterium | reverse complement strand
TTATATTGGCCATAAGGGCAATGGTGCCCAATTGGGCTGCAAATGCCGCTCCAACCTGCGGTTCCTTCATTTGGGTAATCAGTACAGAAGAAAGGGAATAGTATCCGAAACCGGCACCAACAGCCATGCAGTCTGCAAGATCCATCTTCATTGCTGCAGATTCTCCCGGCACATCCAAGTTACCTCCCAAGCCCAATACCAACGGTGCTGCAACAGCAACAAAAATGAGCGTGCCGGAAATTGTCCCCAAAGGGAGAAAGAGAAACTTTGGCCTTAATCCCGCCAGGATCTCCTTGAGTCCCCTGTCGCTTCCTATACTCATACCCACTTGTACCATAAGCAGATACAGGACCCACATTGCAATATTGCCGTCCGTAAATACCTCAGGGACAAATCCCATCCAGCCACAGACACACCCCACAGCAAAAAATGCCACAACTGTAATGCCACCGGCAAACTGGCTGAATGTCATCCGGGGTGCAGTCTTCTCCGCCACATTTTCGCCCTTCAGCACCTCATCTCCTCCCTTCTCCGCGCTATCCGCCTCAGCACCATTGCTTCTTCCCGACAAATTTTCATCGGGAAGAGTGTTCCCGTTCATGACACCCTTACTGAACACCCACTTGCCGAGAGCCCATGCAACTGCACAACTCCCCAATGACCCGGCCAAAGCAATGGCAAATGCCTGTAGCCCCAAGGTATCCAGATTGTTTACCACAAGTTCATTTGCACCCACCTGCAAACCAAAAAAGAGGAGCAGCAGCCATATCGTATATGAGATGCTCTTTTCCAGAACGGCTGTCCATGCTGCCTTCCTGAAAAGGTAACCCAGCCCTATACCGCTGAATGTTATAAAAAGTACCTTGAACATAAACGTTGAATCTCACCACAAAAATACAAATAACTCCGCATCAAAAAGTGCCATTTTTGATGCCAAACCCATCCCCGCAGGCAACTCTGCGACAAAAATGGCAATTTTTAACGCAAAAAAGAGGAACCGTTGCCGATTCCTCTTTTTCTATATAGGGTAATTCAAATTACTCCTGAGTTTTTTTAGCGCGAGGTTTGCCACCTTTACGGTTGTCTCTTCTGCCTCTGTTACCGCCTCTGTTGCCCTGGTTGTTCTGAGCGCCAGCGTTAGCGTTAACACCTGCATTAGGAGTAAGGTCTCTCTTACCGTAAACCTCACCGTTGCAAACCCATACTTTGATACCAAGAACACCTACTTTAGTGTGTGCCTCAGCCAAAGCATAGTCGATGTCAGCACGGAAAGTGTGAAGTGGAGTTCTACCCTCTTTGTAAAGCTCTGAACGTGCCATCTCAGCACCACCTAGACGACCGCTGATAAGTACTTTGATACCCTCAGCACCCATTCTCATAGTGGTAGCGATTGCCATTTTGATAGCTCTACGGTATGAAACTCTACCCTCTACCTGTCTTGCGATGTTGTTTGCAATGATGTTTGCATCAACCTCTGGACGTTTAACCTCAAAGATGTTGATCTGAACCTCTTTGTTAGAGATCTTCTTCAACTCCTCTTTAAGTTTGTCAACCTCCTGACCGCCTTTACCGATGATAACACCAGGTCTTGCAGTGTGGATAGTTACTGTGATTAGTTTAAGTGTTCTCTCAATAACGATTTTTGAAAGACTTGCTTTTGCAAGACGAGCGTTAAGGTACTCACGGATTTTGGTATCCTCAAGAATCTTAGCAGCATAGTCTTTTCCGCCGTACCAGTTAGAGTCCCAGCCACGGATAACACCAAGTCTGTTGCTTATTGGATTAGTTTTCTGTCCCATGATTATTTCTCCTCTGATTTAACGGCTTTTTTATCCAAAATGATAGTAACGTGGTTAGAACGTTTTCTGATTCTAGCAGCTCTACCCTGAGGTGCAGTTCTGATTCTCTTAAGAGAACGACCCTGACCAACCATGATAGTCTTAACTACAACGTTACCATTCTCCAACTCTTTTTTGTCTGCCTCGTTCTTAGCCTCCCAGTTTGCAATTGCAGAACGTAGAAGGGTTGCTAGACGAACTGAAGCCTCTTTCTTTGAATATTTAAGAATATCCAAAGCACGGTTAACCTCAACACCTCTGATAATATCCGCAACTAGGCGCATTTTACGGGGAGAGGTAGGAACATCATTCAGCTTTGCAATAGCTGTGTGTCTTTTTATCTCTTTCTGCCTTTCGGCCATTAATTTTTTACGAGCTCCCATTTTACTGTAATCTGTGTTTCATTATACTATTTGCGATTACCAGAGTGACCTTTGAAGGTTCTTGTAGGAGCAAACTCTCCGAGTTTGTGACCTACCATATTCTCAGTTACATATACCGGAATAAACTTGTTTCCGTTATGAACAGCGATAGTATGACCAACAAAATCTGGCGAAATCATACTGGCTCTTGACCAGGTTTTCACTACGTCTTTCTTGCCTGACTCATTCATGGCAAGAACTCTTTTCTCTAGGCTAGCCTCAATATAAGGACCTTTTTTTATTGAACGACTCATAATACTCTATTCAGTTTAATCCGTTATTTCTTTCTACCTTCAATGATAAACTTCTTAGTAGTCTTCTTAGGGTTTCTAGTCTTGTAACCCTTAGCTGGCAAGCCTTTTCTTGAACGAGGGTGACCTCCTGAAGCACGGCCTTCACCACCACCCATAGGGTGATCAACCGGGTTCATTACAACACCTCTCACGCGAGGTCTGCGGCCCAACCAACGTTTACGACCAGCTTTACCATGTGACTCCAAGTTGTGGTCTGCATTTGATACAACACCAACAGTTGCACGGCAAGTTACCAATACCATTCTGGTCTCGCCTGAAGGCAATCTTAGAATAGCGTGGTTGCCCTCGCGAGCTGTAAGCTGAGCATAGCAACCTGCAGAACGTGCCATAGCAGCACCCTGACCAGGGATAAGCTCAATGTTGTGAACAAATGTTCCTAACGGAATCTCTGACAAGAATAGAGTGTTACCGATCTCAGGAGCAACACCTGCACCTGAAGCGATAACCTGGCCTACCTGAATGCCCTTAGGAGCAATAATGTAGCGTTTCTCGCCATCTGCGTAAACCACCAATGCAATTCTTGCACTGCGGTTTGGATCATACTCAATAGTTTTAACTGTAGCGGTGTAGTTATCCTTGTTTCTAAGGAAATCTATCATACGGTACATTTTCTTGTGACCGCCGCCAATGTAGCGCATAGTCATTTTACCTGAGTTGTTACGTCCACCAGTTCTTTTTAGTGGAGCCAACAAAGATTTCTCAGGTACTGAACATGTAATCTCGTCAAATGCGCTGATTACTTTATTTCTTTGACCGGGAGTAACCGGTTTAAATTTACGTACTGCCATCTCTTAAATGTTGCTGTAGAAATCAATCTTATCTTCACCGGCCAAAGTTACATACGCTTTCTTGAAGTGGTTTGCACGGCCTGACAATAAACCCGCTTTAGTGTAGCGGCTCTTCTTTTTTCCGTGGTAGTTAACGGTATTTACATCTTTAACGTTAACACCATACAATTGCTCAATCGCAGCTTTGATCTCAAGCTTGTTAGCTGAACGATCAACTACAAAACCGTAACGATTCAATTTCTCGCCCTGAATCGTCATTTTCTCTGTTACTAAAGGCTTAATTAAAATTCCCATCGTTCTCGGTTTTTTTAGCGTCCATACTCTGTGTAAAGAGCGTCCTGAGTACCATCAACGAATACAACGCTGTATGCATTCATAATGTCATAAGTGTTGATCTCGTTTACGTTGATAACTTTAACGTTCTCCAAGTTACGTGACGACAAGTAAATATTATTTGAATTCTCAGGAAGCACGAAAAGAACTCTTCTGCTGTTAGCTTTGATGTTGTTCAAAATGCTGATGAACTCTTTAGTTTTAGGTGCCTCCATAGCAAATGGCTCTACTACTGTAATAACGTTCTCTTTAGCTTTGTATGACAATGCAGAGAAACGTGCAAGCTGTTTAAGCTTTTTATTTAGTTTAAAACCATAGCTTCTTGGCTGTGGACCGAATACTCTACCACCACCTACGAATGTTGGTGATTTGATGCTACCGTGACGTGCACCGCCAGAACCTTTCTGTCTAACGATTTTCTTGGTGCTGTATGCAACCTCCCACCTTTCTTTACTCTTGTGAGTACCCTGACGCTGGTTTGCAAGGTATTGCTTAACGTCTAGGTAAATTGCGTGGTCATTTGGCTCCAAGCCAAATACCTGCTCGTTCAAAGTCACTTTCTTTCCTGACTCTGTTCCGTCAATTTTCAATACTGATAATTCCATAGACATTACTCCTCCACAATTACGTAAGAACCTTTAGCTCCTGGGATTGAACCTTTAACAAGGATAAGGTTGTTCTCAGGAATTACTTTGATAACTTTAAGGTTAAGGATTTTAACTCTGTCACCACCTGTGCGACCAGCCATTCTCATACCTTTGAATACTCTTGAAGGCCATGAAGATGCACCTAGTGAACCAGGAGCACGTAGTCTGTTGTGCTGACCGTGGGTCTGTCCGCCTACACCGGCAAAGCCGTGACGTTTAACAACACCCTGGAAACCTTTACCTTTAGAGATACCAGTTACATCTACCCATGAATCCTCACCCTCTACGAAGATGTCAGAAACGGTAATGGTATCACCTAGCTGCAACTCTTTGTTGAAATCGTTTGCGAACTCAACAAGTTTGCGTTTAGGAGTGGTATTTGCCTTTTTGAAGTGACCCATAAGTGGGGCGCTGGTGTGTTTTTCTTTTTTCTCGTCATAGGCAAGCTGTACAGCGGCATAACCATCTGTTTCTTCTGTACGAATCTGCGTAACAACACACGGACCAGCCTCAATAACGGTGCAAGGGATATTTCTACCCTCTGCATCGAAAACGGAAGTCATTCCGATTTTTTTTCCAATTAATCCAGACATTGGTTTTAATCAGTTGTTTAGTTAATAAAAAGTTGCATTGCCAGTGATTTTTTCAGTTTATCCTTTTTTCGCTTCTCAGCGCTGAGATTCAACTGGTTACAACTCCTCGCATACTTTGCGGGGCTGCAAATGTACGAATATTTATTAAAATGACAAAAAAATTTGCATCGTAATGCATTCTTTTCAAATAACATATAGAATCCGGCCGTTCTTCCCGACAACAATTTTCTACCAAAAAATTCACTCCAGACACTTTCCCGCAAGAAAATCGCAAGAAAAAAAGATACATTTTTATATATTTGCAGATATTTTCACAAAAACTAACATCTATATGTCTGGATTCTTTGGCTGCGTTTCACGCAATGAATGTGTGAATGAAGTGTTCTACGGCACTGACTATCACTCACATCTGGGCACCAAACGTGCCGGTATGGCTTTCTACACCGGCAAAAAGTTTGTCCGCTCAATCCACTCCCTTGAGAACGGATACTTCCGAAACAAATTTGAAGACGAACTCCCTAAATTCGGAGAGGCCAATATGGGTATCGGCATCATCTCCGACTGCGAGTCGCAGCCTATAACAATAACATCACATCTGGGAAGATATGCTGTAGTGACAGTAGCCAGAATTGACAACATTGAGGAACTCACCCAGGAGCTGCTCAATGACAGGCACCACTTTGCAGAGCTCTCGGACTCCACAATCAACGCCACCGAGCTTGTTGCCATACTTATAGGCCTTGGCAACACCCTTAAGGAGGGTATTGAACTGGTTCAGAAAAAAGTGAAGGGCTCCTGCTCAATGCTTGTACTTACAGACCACGCAATCTATGCGGCAAGGGACAAGTTCGGCCGTACACCTATAGTAATAGGAAAGAATGACAAGGGTTATGTATGTGCCAGCGAGAGCTCAAGCTTCGACAACCTCGGCTACTCGCACGTGAGGGATCTTGGTCCGGGCGAGATTGTACAGATGACCGCAGACGGCATAAGGGTTGTCACCCCTCCACAGGAGCGTATGCAGATGTGCTCGTTCCTTTGGGTATATTACGGATATCCAAGTGCAAACTATGAGGGTATAAACGTGGAGGACTCACGTTACCGCAGCGGTGCAGCAATGGCCAAAAGGGATGTTGATGTTGAGGCAGACTTTGCAGCCGGTATCCCCGACTCGGGCGTAGGCCACGCTGTAGGATACTCAAACGAGAAAGGGATTCCATACAAGAGGCCATTTGTAAAATACACCCCAACCTGGCCACGCAGCTTCATGCCACAGAACCAGAAAATGAGGGATCTTGTAGCCAAAATGAAGCTTCTTCCAAACGAGCAGTTCACCAGAGACCAGAAAATCGTTTTCATGGACGACAGCATAGTAAGGGGAACACAGCTTAAGGACAACGTAGTGAAACTTTACGACTCGGGAGTAAAGGAGGTACACATGAGAATTGCATGTCCACCGCTCATTTTCCCTTGTCCGTTCCTCAACTTCTCCTCTTCACGCAGCTCATTTGACCTGTATGCAAGAAGAATCATCAGGGATCTTGAGGGAACCGAGAACCTTTCTGAAGAGGTATTGCAGGAATATGTAAATCCCGACAGTGAAAAGCATAAGGAAATGGTTGACACAATGCGCAAGCACCTCCAGCTTACCACTTTGAAGTTCCAGAGGCTGGATGACCTTGTAAACGCCATAGGCCTCCCTAAATGCAAACTTTGTACACATTGCTGGGACAACAGCAGTTATATGGAATAAATTTGAAGGACTGCCCGCCGGACAGTCCTTTTTTCAAACTACACCAGTTTTTATCATGAACAGAATAAAGGCAATTATAGCAACAGCGGCCGTGGCCCTTACAGCCGTATCCTGCGGAGTGGTATCATTTACCGGCCGCAACCAGCTCCTTCTTTTTTCAGACAGTGAAATCATGGCCCTCTCCGACCAGTCATACGCACAACTGATGAAGGAGGAGACGTTGTCTTCAGATGCAGCCTCCACCAGAAAGGTAAAGGAGGTTGGAACAAAAATGGTGGCAGCATTGGAATCATACCTCAAGGCCAACGGTGACACAAGTGCCCTCAAAGGGATAAAATGGGAATTCCAACTTGTAAAGTCGGATCAGGTAAATGCCTTCTGCATGCCGTCGGGAAAAATAGTTTTCTATGAGGGAATACTCAAATATGCCGACACCCCCGACTACATTGCCGTTGTAATGGGGCACGAAATGGCCCATGCCATTGCCAAACACGGAAACGAGAGGATGAGCCAGCAGTCCATAATGAGCATCCTTGGAAGTGTTGCCAGCGAGGCAATTGGAGAGAGGAAAGGAGATGCGGCACAAACCCTTTTTGATGTAGGATTCGGCATAGGAGCAAAGGCCGGTGTCCTCTTGCCGTACTCCAGAAAACACGAATATGAGGCCGACAAGATTGGAATGTACATAATGGACATTGCAGGCTACAATGTAAACGCCGCTCCGGAATTCTGGGAAAAGATGCAGGGAGGGAACAAATCCGACGCAAGCGATTTCCTCAGCACCCATCCGAGTGACGCCAAAAGGGTTGCAGCGCTCAGAGAGGCCATAAAATCAAAACCTTCTTTTTAAAGAAGACGACGTCTTCTTGTACAATAACCTGGATTACAAGCATATAAAAAAAGATATCCGCGTGCGGATATCTTTTTTATTTCATAACAGGCAACCGTTACTCCTTAATGTGGGCATTGTAGATTGCATTGGTAAGGGTCTTGAGGAAGCTCTTTCCTTTAACGGATGTGTAACCGTTGGTCATCGCTACAATACCCCAACCGTCTGCAGGGCTCCAGATCATGATGCTGTTGAGGCCGTATGCGCCGCCGGTGTGGCCTACAGGATAACTGCCCGCAACATTGTATTTAGGGTCATCAATAAAATCTGTAAACTCTTTAAGGCAAAGGCCGTACTGATCGTCACCCTTGTCCTTTATCATCCATACAGGTGTCTGCATTGCCTTGGCATTCTCCTCAGAAATTACACGTACACCATTGTACTCACCGTAGTTCATGTGCATCATCATATAAACCGCAAGGTCATGTGCAGAAATCTTCACACCGCCTGTAGGAGAGAAAATAGGGGCAGAATAACCGAATTTATAGGTTGGCATCTCATCAGCCCTGCTTCTGTAGGCACCCTCAGATTTCACATACTCGCCATCCTCTTTTGAGTAGATCCATGCAAATTTTGATGCATCAAGAGAATCAATGTTATGGCCGCCATACAATCCAAGCTTCCAGATCACATTCTCCCTTACATAATCATCAAACCTTACTCCCGACATCCTCTCAAGGATTGAACCTGCAAGGTTGAGACCCATATTTGAGTAGTTGTATCCCTCACCGGGCCTGTATTGGAAATAAGACTCCTCACAATCGCCGTAAACTGCAGGATTGAGGTGGTCCAATGTAAAGTAATCCTCCTTGTCCCTGATACTTGCTGTGTGCGAAAGGACCATTCTCAAAGTGATTGGAACATCCGGATGATGAGGGTTCCTTACCTTGAAACCTATCATGTCACTTACATCGCCGTCCAAAGAGATTACACCCTTCTCCACAAGCTGCATAAGGGCAGTTGCGGTAAAAGATTTTGAAATTGAAGCAATACGCATTACATCTGTATTGCCAAGAGGCTCCTTGGTCTCAAGATTCTTGTAACCGAATGACTCATTGTAGACAATCTTGCCATCCTTTACAACAGCAGCGGAAATTCCCACATTCTGGAACTCCTCCATAACAGCCTTGATGGCCTCATTTGTCTTCTCTGCAGGTGTAGGGGCTGGTGTACAAGCCGCAAACATCATCAAAGAGGCGGAAACCGCCATAAAAAATCTAGATATACGCATAGTTGGAATGATTTAATTTTCTCATCAAAGTTAGGGATATTTCCGCAAATTCCTATCTTTGTTACACATTAAAACTTGAAATTATGAAAAAATTGTTGACAGCACTGCTACTTATACTCATAACAACAGAATCATTCCCTTGCACAAACCTTCTGGTTTCAAGAGGGGCAAGCAAGGACGGCTCCGTAATGGTAAGCTACGCAGCCGATTCCCACACCCGTTACGGCACACTGGTATATATGCCACGTGGCCCGCACAAGACAGGTGAGATGATAGAAGTGAGGGAATGGGGCAAGGAGCGCTTCCTGGGATGCATTCCGCAGGTACAGTACACCTACAATGTAATTGGAAACATGAACGAGCACCAGGTGCTCATAGGGGAATCAACCTGGGGCGGACGTCCGGAATTCATGGACACAACCGCAATCCTGGATTACGGTTCGCTCATATACATCACCCTCCAGAGGGCAAAAACCGCACGCCAGGCAATAGAAATCTTCACCACCCTGGCAGACGAATACGGCTATGCATCCAGCGGTGAATCAATCTCCTTCGCCGACAAGAACGAAGTATGGTTCATGGACATCATCGCCCGCAAGCCAAAATATGAGAACGGCATAAACAAAAACAAAGGTGCAGTGTGGGTTGCAATCCGTATTCCCGACGGATACATCTCGGCCCACGCCAACTGTGCCCGCATAACAACATTCCCAAAGAATGACCCCGAGAATTGCCTCTACTCGCAAGATGTGGTGGAGCACGCCCGCGAGTGCGGCCTGTATGAGGGAGACGGAAGCGATTTCAGCTTTGCAGACACCTTCTGTCCGCTGGATTTCTCTGCAATGAGGGGATGCGAGGCCCGCGTCTGGAGCTTCTTCCGCAAGCACGGCGCTGAGGATATGGACAAATATCTCGACTTTGCACGCGGAGACAACCCAAAGAACAGGATGCCTCTGTATGTAAAGGCAAAGGAAAAACTGTCGGTGAAGGATGTTGCAGACATGATGCGCGACCACTATGAAGGAACCGAGTTTGACATGACCGTGGGAATTGCTGCAGGGGGCAACGAACTCCCTTACCGCTGGAGACCATCCTCATATGAGATAGACGGCAAAAAAGGATACAACGAGAGGGCAATTGCCACCCAGCAGACAGGATTCTGGTTTGTAGGGCAGTGCCGCAACTGGCTTCCCGACGAAATTGGCGGCCTCTTCTGGTTTGCAGTGGACGATGCAGGTACCGCACCCCTTTCACCTTTCTACGCCTGCTCAGATGCCATCTCCGAGCACTATGCACTTGGCAACGGCAGCATGCTGGAGTACTCCCCTACCTCAATGTTCTGGCTCCAGAACCGCATTGCCCAGTTCGCATACCTTCGCTACAACCACATAGGCAAAGAGGTGCGCGAGAATGTGGATGCCCACGAACTTGCAATGATTGACGCCGTGGCAACAGCTGATGCCAGGGCCTACGAGCTTCAAAGCCCTCAGGAAAGGAGGGAATACCTCACCAGATTCTCCGTTTCCCAGGCCAATGAACTGTTCAAGAAATGGAAAGCCCTTGATGAATACCTCCTTGTAAAATTCATTGACGGCAACACAAAACACCAGAATCCCGACGGATCGTTCAAGAACAACGGCCACTCCAACCGTATCCCGCCGCAACCGATGTTCCCGGGCTACTCTGACACCTACAAGAGGGCTGTGGCAAAATAGGAGAGATACACAAAAAGACAGGAGGTTGGAATTTTCCAACCTCCCGCTGTTTTATCATCGCACTGAAACCAGTACCTCAGATGTAATAAGTTCCAGATCAGGATTATAGGTATCGTGCCTTACCATTCCTGTGCCTCTGGCGTACCAGGTATCGGCAACAGTGTGGCGGTTGCGCCCCATCCCTTTCTCCACCTTCCTCTCGCGGATTACAATGCAGTCAAATTTGCCTGCCGGGGTGGAAATGGTCTCTTCCCTCAGCACCTTCCTTTCTGTTACAGTAATCCTCATTGTGAGCCCAAGAGCCTTTACGGATGCATGTATGTCGGGAAGAACATCTCCTGGAGCCATATCCGACGGAAGGGATGATTCTCCTCCAGACGATGTGATTGTGACGCCTGAAGGGAGTATTGTCCGGAAGATGGCTGCCACAGATTCTGCAATATTAACGGTAACTTTCCCTTGGGTTATGCTTGCAGAAAGTTTTGCAGGTTCATCTCCGTAATACGGCTTGCGCTTATGGTTGAGGATATGGGATGTATAGTCAATGCAAGTGGTGCCGGCATTGTTTACAGCGCTCCCAATCTTCATAGTGTGATACCATTTCACATCCCCCTCTGCGGTAGTTCTCGTGTACTCAAGAACGGTATTGGGAACATTGCAGAAATATGGGACTGCCTCCTGCCCCATAAGATTTGCAGCAGCGGATGCCAGTATTGCAAACAGAAACAATAACTTTCTCATAATTGCCCGTAAAAACAGTAAAGGTTTCGGTATCAGATTTTCTTCTTGTCCCATTTGGCAAATTTCATATATACATAACACAGGATTCCAAGGAGTGCTCCATATACAATCTCTGCAGTCCATACCAGTTCAACCTTTGTTGTTAGATGGGTCATTGCATATATGAACAGGACATAAACCACCAGGATTGAGGTTTCCAGGTAAAGGGCAGCAGAGGTATTGCCGGTACCTGAAACCGCCTCAAAATATGCATTGCCTATACATTGGAAAACCGTTCCGCTGCATATCACCAGGATTGAAGGGATAACCAGATGTGCAAAATTCAAGTCATCTGTATAGATACTTGCAATCTGCACAGGGAAAATTGCCACAAGCACCACAATGGGAATTGTACACAACAGGCAATTCTTTAGGACTTTATTGATTGTCGGGAAGACCTGCTCATTGTGCCCCTCCCCAATGATTCTGCTCACCAGGGTATTTGTTGTGGTGGAAAAGGCAAAACAAGGGGTAATGAGAATCATGTAGATGCTTCTGGTTATTGAAGAGATTCCGGTGGCGGTTTCTCCCATTTTCTCTATAAGTACAAAAAAGATGAACCATACACCAAACGAGAAGAGTTTCTGGGCCATAGCCGGGGTAGAGATTTTAAGTATCCTCCCCATAAGCTCAGACTCCGGCCTGTGCAGCTTGAACATCCCGTACTCTTTCTTTCCCAATGTGATGTAACTGTATCCGGTAAAGAAAACGAATGCCGATATCTCCGCACACAATGATGCCAGCGCCGCTCCCCCAATACCCATCTGCGGGAATCCCAAATTGCCGAATATGAGGCAGTAGTCAAGCAATATGTTCACAACTGCCATTATTATGGTAGAATAGGTAATGACTTTTGTATTGGAGATGCCCACATACAAAGCCCTGTACAGGAAGTTGAAACACACAAAGGCAATTCCCATCCGGCGGTATTTTATATAATCCAGCGAGGCCTCATATATGTTCTCCGAGTCAATGAGCCAAAGCAGAAGCTGGTCTGAGAAGAAATACAGCACTGAGAACAGAATCAGCCCCAACGCAAGCACAAACATGGAACCGTGCTGGAAAATGACACCTATCCTCCCAAAGTTCCTTTCTCCAAAACGGCGAGCCACAATAATCTGGATGCCTGTTGCAAAACCGGCCGCCACCGTTGTAAAAACAAAATAAAAAAGGCCGGCAAGCATGGATGCGCCCAAGGCTATCACACCCAGATGCCCCAGAAATGCGGTATCTGTAAAATTGATGATGGTCTGGGCCATGTTCCCCAACATGATGGGCAACGCAATGCCCCAGATCTCCCTGTTTGTAATTTTTGTTTTCATATCTCTCCCAAAGATACAAAATAGTTTGTTTCTAATGTCCCAATTTGCATATCACCCTCTGCAGCAACTCCAGGAACATGGCTCCGTGGCCGCCGTCCATCTGGGAATGGTGGAACTGGAAAGAAATTGGGAGCGTGGTCTTCAGCCACCCTTTGCGGTACTTGCCCCACATAACCATTGGGTTGTTGAACATGTCTGTGTACTGGTTTACAATACAGTCCAGCTCCGTCTGCACCATTGCAGAGGTGCCAACAATCATATAATCCTCAAGGAAAGTACTTTTGCACTCTGCCGCTACCTGCGCCGTAAGGGTATGGTATGCCTCAACAAACTCCTTCAGATTATTGGTAAAAGGGATATCGCATGAATTTATTCCGCCTTTGCTGTTGTTTACAATTACATTGATTGCTATGCTGTCAAACTTGTACAGTTTGCCTTTGTCGGGAAGAAGATAGAACTCCTCTACTTGGGTTGCCGCTTTCCCAATGCACCAGCACAGGAGGGCATTGAATTTGACTCCTTGCCTTTTGCTTGCCTTGAGCAGTTTGCTCACATCAAATGTTTTGGTGAGGGTAACCATTGGCATAGGGGATGTCATCCACATCTGGAATGCCTCTGCCCTGGTGGTGTCTTGCGGATTCACTTCTGTTTTCATGCGGCAAAATTAGCAATTTCCTCCTATAATCTGAAGAGAAGACAAAACACCTGCTCCATGCACTCTTTTGGGCAAATTTTTGGGACCATCTCAAAAAAGTGGCGGCGTATAAGGCGCAAATCACACTGCAATCAATTGCTGCCCCAAAGTTCTCAAAGCCTCCTTTATCTGCATCTTTCGCTGCAAACTTGGCTTCTTCACTCCATAAATATACTTGGAGAGCAGACTCTTATGAATACCTATAGACTTGGCAACCTCTGATACATTCAACTGAGGGAAACGCCTGAATATCTCTGCAATCTCATTATCATAATCAGGCTCAATTGTTTCATAAAAGCTGCTTATATGTATATCCTCATCAATACCCTCCCAACGGACAGCATCACCAAAACGGTCAATCTTAAAATCCTGCCTTTCCTGTTCTGTAGCATCCTTCAATGACGGAAAAGCTTCTAGCGGGCGACTTAAAACTTGCTTCTCATCTGTGCAAATATAAATCCGCCCATCCTCAAACCACAGTTTTTCAATCTTTGCCATAATAAACATTATTTAATTGTGGAACTCATTCCATTTCTGGATAAACTCCTCTCTGTATTCAACAGCCAAATCCAATGCCCGTTTAATATCCCTTGGCTTTACACCCTTATTCTCTACCAATTCAACTTCCGGCTCCAATGCTATCTTTGCCCGTCCATCACTGCTCTCCATATGAACATGAATAGGTTTATGTTCATCCGCATAGAAAAAAAACCTCAATCCGAATATCAATAAAACTGTTGGCATAATTTTTAGTTTAATTTTTACAAAAATAGGTCTAATTTTTTAGACCCACAAGGGCAATTCAACAAAAAAGGTAGCCTAAAGACCACCTTCGCTATCATTATCCATTACCTCAGCTTGCTCTCTCATAAATAAGCATTTTAGAAGAATCAACACTCTTTCTCAAATATGGGTTCTTTATAGCCTGCTCCTCAAGCAAATCTACTTCTCTCCCCAAAACCTCCTGCAAGGAATCTTTCAGATTGTAATAATTGTCAAAGTAATCTGTGATATCCTCTTTATTGAAATCAACAACCAGATCTATGTCGCTCTCCTTATTGAATCTCTCAGTAAGAATTGAGCCAAATACAAACAGTTTATTCACCTTGTACATCTGGCACAAAGCGATAATCGTCTGCATATTTCTCTCAATCAATTTCATAAAATAGGATTTCCATAAATATAACAATTTTTCTTTTAAAGGGTTACTAAAAATTCCAGACAGTCAAATTCAATCATCAAGATTTTCTTTTCATTTGGCATTAAACCTCACATTTACCTGAACCTTTCTCCTTTCACTTTGTTATCTATACGAAATAGTTTTTTAAGTTAGGTTAAGTCGGGCAAACCCTGCAGTCTCGGGATGAGGTTGTGGGGTTTGTTTTTCATATGGCGAAAGTTTATTATTATGGATGCTACATATGTCTAATCTTTTCTCACCTTAGTATCAACCCGTTAAGCAATATTAACATCCAATCTCAACACTATACCCAAAGCATCTGCAATCCTGATGAATGATGAAAGCTGCAAGTCTGTCTCTCCCTGTTCAATCCTATTGATATATGTTCTTTCTCTGCCAATTTTCTCTGCCAATTCTTTTTGAGTCATACCAAGTTCTTTTCTGCGCTCACGTAGAACCTCTCCATAGTACCAAGCTCTTGCCTTGGCATCAAATTCTTCCCGTTCTGGAGTACCCTTTTCTCCAACCTCCATTGCCAACACTTCAGATGCCTTAACAAAACCTTTCTTCTTGCTGAAATCCGTTTTACGCAACCTCTGCAATTCTTCTGCTGTTAATCTAGTGCTTGTTGTATTCATAAAACATTCCTTAAAATGTTAATAGCCTTTATTATTTCCTTTTCATAGTCCTTAGTACTTTTCTTTATAAAGCCGTTCAGGAAAATGACACTTGTAGCAAGATTTATGTTTTCATTGTCTACTGCAAACAGTATGACACGAATTTCATTATCTACTGAAATACGCAACTCATAGAAGTCTGTATTTGTAAGTTTTTTCACAAATTTTACAGGTACTGGAGTTACACTCTCCAAAATGGATGTGGCATACAGTAATTTTTCTTGTGTCCTTTTAGAGGAGCTTTGCACAAACTCCAAGTATTCCTGTGAGTAAATCAATTCCCTTTTCATCTTTCGCTACTTATTACAAACACAAAAGTAACGAATTAGTTTCTTCTTACAAATTTATTTCTACTGCTGTGACATATTTTTTAGGGAGCTCAATCTTCACATCCCATATAAGCACAAAAAAAGAGCCTCCCCATAGGGAAGCCCTTTTATATAATAAACTGTTGTACAGTCAATTATTTAGAAAGTGCAGTAGCAACATCCACAGCAACAGCAACAGTAGCACCTACCATTGGGTTGTTACCGATGCCAAGGAAGCCCATCATCTCTACGTGAGCAGGAACTGATGAAGAACCTGCGAACTGAGCGTCTGAGTGCATACGGCCCATTGTGTCGGTCATACCGTATGATGCAGGACCTGCAGCCATGTTGTCTGGGTGAAGGGTTCTACCTGTACCGCCACCTGAAGCAACTGAGAAATATTTCTTGCCTAGCTCCATGCACTCTTTTTTGTAAGTACCTGCAACTGGGTGCTGGAAACGGGTTGGGTTAGTTGAGTTACCTGTGATTGATACGTCAACGCCCTCAAGGTGCATGATTGCAACACCCTCACGTACGTCGTCTGCGCCGTAGCAGTTAACTTTTGCACGAGGACCGTCTGAGTAAGCGATCTTGTTTACTACTTTAACCTCACCTGTAGCGTAGTCGAACTCAGTCTGGCAGTATGTGAAACCGTTGATTCTTGAGATGATCATAGCGGCGTCTTTACCAAGACCGTTAAGGATACAGCGTAGAGGCTCTTTTCTTACTTTGTCAGCTTTAGCTGCAATTTTGATTGCACCCTCAGCAGCTGCGAATGACTCGTGACCTGCCAAGAAAGCGAAACATTTTGTCTCCTCTCTTAGAAGACGAGCTGCAAGGTTACCGTGGCCGATACCTACTTTACGGTCGTCAGCTACTGAACCAGGTACGCAGAATGACTGCAAACCAAGACCAATTGCCTCAGCTGCGTCAGCAGCGTTTGAGCAACCTTTCTTAAGTGCGATAGCAGCACCTACAACGTATGCCCATTTAGCGTTCTCAAAACAGATTGGCTGAGTCTCCTCGCAAGTTTTGTATGGGTCCAAGCCATACTGCTCGCAGATCTCGTTAGCCTCCTCTATGCTTTTAATGCCGTTTGCGTTCAATGCAGCAAGAATCTGCGGCATTCTACGGTCTTGACTCTCAAATTTTACTTCTCTAATAGCCATTTTCTTTCCTCCTTATTCGTTACGTGGGTCAATGTGTTTTACAGCACCTTGCTCAGCAGAGAAACGGCCGTAAGTACCGGTTACTTTCTTCAAAGCCTCGTTAGCGTCAGTACCTTTCTTAATCTCCTCCATGAATTTGCCCATGTGAACAAACTCGTATCCGATAACCTGGTCATCCTTGTCAAGAGCCATTCTTGTACAGTAACCCTCAGCCATCTCCAAGTATCTTACACCTTTAGCGTTGGTTGAGAACATTGTACCTACCTGGCTTCTAAGGCCTTTACCCAAATCCTCAAGTCCTGCACCAATAATAAGACCACCCTCTGAGAATGCAGATTGTGTACGACCGTAAACTATCTGAAGGAACAACTCTCTCATTGCAGTATTGATAGCATCACATAC
>JAFOER010000103.1 GCA_017380095.1 Bacteroidales bacterium | reverse complement strand
TTGCAGATGAGCCGACAGATTTCCGTCTGTCTGAGAAAATGCATCCGGGATGACGCACTCATGCATTTTCGAGTCAGGAAATCCGGCTCAGATGGAATAGATTGCTAGCCGAACCGAAGGCCATTTTGTGGGACTTTGATGGGGATTGGAGGTGCCATTATACAGGTGTATAAATAAAACGAAGGTAAGGTATCATGGCGTCATTGCGGGAGGGCAGGGCAAAAAAAAGGCAACCCGGGGGCTGCCTTTCATGTGTTTTACATTGTCAATTAGAAATTCCATTTTTTAGGCTCGAAGTATGCCTGTGGGTGAAGACATGCAGGACATGTTTTAGGGGCAGCTTTGCCTGTGTAAACATAACCGCAGTTTCTGCACTGCCACTCGATAGCCTCAGCTCTCTCAAATACCTGACCAGCCTCAACTCTGCCAAGAAGTGTACGGTATCTCTCCTCGTGCATAGCCTCAACTTTTGCAATCTCCTTGAATGCTACTGCTACCTGAGGGAAGCCCTCTGCAAGAGCAACCTCTGCCATATGAGGGTAAGCCTCGCTCCACTCCTCGTTCTCGCCCATTGCTGCAGCAAGAAGGTTCTCTGCTGTTGTTCCGATTTTACCTGCAGGGTAAGTAGCGGTAATCTCAAGATCGCCACCCTCCAAGAATTTGAAGAATCTTTTTGCGTGCTCTTTCTCCTGCTCTGCAGTCTCCATGAAAATTGCAGAAATCTGCTCAAATCCCTCTTTTTTTGCTACGCTTGCAAAGAAAGTGTATCTTGTTCTAGCCTGTGACTCGCCAGCAAATGCTGTCAATAGATTTTTTTCAGTCTGTGTACCTTTTAGTGATGACATAATCGTATGTTTTTAATGTTGTTAATATTCTTTTATTTTATTTGCTTATTTCTGTTTTCCTGTAATGTGGATATCTATTCCCTCAACCTCAAAGTGCTCTATCTCTTTTGATGAGATGTAGTCTGTTACAAGCTTAAGAAGCTCAGGGTCGTCAATGTCGATGAAATGGTTGTGTACCGTATCATAACAATGTGCGTGTTCATAGGTGTTGACGTCGAAATACATCTTGTGGTTAAGGCTGAACCTTTTAACAAGCAGGCCAGCTTCAACGAATGACTCCAGTACATTGTATATTGTTGCAACTGTAAGTGTAGGGTATTTTTCCCTGAGGTCTTCCACCACCATATCTGCACAAGCGTGACCAAGTTTTCTCATAGATTCATAGATGGCAATTCTCTGAGGTGTAGCTTTTAATCCTGCGCCTTTAATCAGGTCTTTTATCATCAACATAAGTTATCCGTTTTTGTTTACAATGCAAATGTAATAATAATTATTATTATCTGCAATAAAATTTTAATAAAAATTAGAAAAAATTAAAACAAATAGTTTTTCATAAATCTCAACCAAATTAAATGAGGCTTGTTTAATGTAGTGTCAGTAAAACAAATTTAATAATTGTTGATTTATGAAAGAAGAAAAGAATTTGCAGATTCCTGTATTTGCATCGGACAGGGTTTTGGAGCCGGCTCCATGTGATGTCATTCCCCAGCACCCTACAAATCCGCAGGAGGCCTATCAGATGGTTAAGGAGGAGACTTATCCACAGACCAATCCAATGCTTAACCTCGCCACATTCGTTACAACCTATATGGATGATTATGCTACAAAGCTCATGAATGAGGCTATCAATATCAACTATATAGATGAGACGGAGTATCCTAGGGTAGCTGTGATCAACGGCAAGTGCATAAATATCCTTGCCAATTTGTGGAACACTCCGGAGAAGAGGAAGTGGAAAACAGGTGCCGTTGGCATAGGTTCCAGCGAGGCCTGTATGTTGGGCGGTATTGCCGCGTGGTTGAGATGGAAGAAAAGGAGAAAGGAGCAGGGCAAGCCTTATGACAAGCCAAATTTTGTCATAAGTACAGGCATGCAGGTTGTGTGGGAAAAATTCTCACAACTGTGGCAGGTGGAAATGAGGCAGGTTCCAATTTCCAGGGAGCATATTACACTTGATCCCCAGCTTGCACTGCAGTATTGTGATGAGAATACAATTTGTATTGTCCCTATACAGGGTGTAACCTGGACAGGCCTCAATGATGATGTGGAGGCCTTGGACAAGGCTCTTGATGAGTACAATGCCCGTACGGGCTACAATATTCCAATTCACGTTGATGCTGCCTCGGGCGGTTTCATCCTCCCGTTCCTTTATCCGCACAAGAAATGGGATTTCCGCCTGAAATGGGTTCTCTCCATCAGTACGTCGGGACACAAATATGGATTGGTATACCCCGGATTGGGTTGGGTGATATGGAAGGACAAGAAGTATCTTCCCGACGAAATGAATTTTTCCGTGAATTATCTCGGTGCAGAGATATCCCAGGTGGGATTGAACTTTTCCCGTCCGGGAGCGCAGATTCTGGGACAATACTATAATTATATAAGGTTAGGATTTGAAGGGTATAAGGCAATCCAGAAAAATTCAATGGAGATTGCCAGATATATATGGAGTGAGATTGCACAATTCCCGCAGTTCAGAAATTATGCCGGTGAGGTGGTGAACCCGCTCTTTATCTGGCATATGGAGGAAGAGTATGACAAGGGGGCCAAATGGACACTCTATGATTTGCAGGACAAACTGAAACAGTATGGATGGATGGTTCCTGCGTATACCCTTCCAGCTTCATTGGAGGATGTTGTTGTAATGAGGATTGTTGTGAAGCAGGGATTTACCAGGGATATGGCAGACATGCTGCTGGCCGATATGCGGAGTGCCGTTGCGGAGCTGGAGCAGCTTGAGTATCCTACCCCTTCCCGCGTGGCATACGAGAAACAGCAGAAACAGAAAGGAAAGGTATTTACCCATTAAATAATGTAAGTTATGAACGGCAATGCAAAACAGGTTGCCAAGTTGGGCGTGTTCACCCTGGCAATCATGAATGTTACGGCGGTAGTGAGCTTGAGAGGACTGCCGGCTGAGGCGGAGTACGGAGTGAGTTCCGCGTTCTATTATCTGTTTGCGGCACTGGTGTTCCTTATTCCAACATCCCTTGTGGCAGCAGAGCTGGCTGCCATGTTCAAGGACAAGCAGGGTGGCGTGTTCAGATGGGTAGGGGAGGCTTTCGGGAAGAAATGGGGTTTCCTTGCCATTTGGCTGCAGTGGATTGAGAGTACAATATGGTATCCTACAGTGCTCACTTTTGGTGCGGTTGCAATTGCGTTTATAGGTATGGACCAGAGTCATGATATGGCTCTGGCTTCCAACAAGCTATATTCTCTGGTTGTGGTGCTGCTCATTTATTGGACTGCTACATTCATCTCTCTGAAAGGTATGGGTTGGGTGGCAAAGGTTGCAAGGATAGGAGGTCTGGTGGGCACAATTATCCCTGCGGCATTGCTTGTGGTGCTGGGAATAGTGTACCTGGCTACCGGAGGTGTTCCACAGATGGATTTCCACGGGAGTTTCTTCCCCGACCTTACAAACATGAACAACCTTGTGCTTGCGTCGGGAATATTCCTCTTCTATGCCGGAATGGAGATGGGCGGTATCCATGTTACCGATATGGAAAACCCCGCAAAGAATTACCCTAAGGCAATATTTATAGGAGCTGCGGTTACTGTGATCATTTTTGTGCTGGGTACATTTGCCCTTGGAGTGATAATTCCTCAGAAGGATATCAACCTTACCCAAAGTCTGCTTATTGGTTTTGACAAGTATTTTGCATATCTGAAGGCGAGCTGGCTCTCTCCTGTGATAGCAGTTGCTCTGGCTTTTGGTGTGCTGGCGAGTGTGCTTACATGGGTTTCTGGCCCTTCAAAAGGTATATTTGCGGTAGGCAAGGCAGGGTATCTTCCTCCGTTTTTCCAGAAATCAAATGAAAATGGGGTGCAGAGGAACATTCTGCTGGTGCAGGGTGCCATTGTTACGGTTCTGGGACTTCTGTTTGTGATTATGCCTTCTGTGCAGAGTTTCTATCAGATTCTGAGCCAGCTTACAGTTGTACTGTATCTGATAATGTATCTCATCATGTTTGCTGCTGCAATCAGGTTGAGGTACAACATGAAGGATTATCCCCGTCCTTACAGGATTGGAAAGGGTGGCAACGGAATGATGTGGATTGTAAGCGGTGTAGGTTTCTGCGGCTCATTGCTTGCATTTGTCCTGAGCTTTATTCCTCCGGGCCAGATTGCAACCGGAAGCAATACGGTGTGGTATCTTGTATTGGCAATAGGATGTATAGTGATGGTAGGCATACCTTTTATAATATATGCCAACAGAAAGGAGAGCTGGGTGGACAAGACAAGTACTTTTGCCCCATTCCATTGGGAGGCATAAAAAAAAGGGGGTGACCAAAGTCACTCCCTTTTGTGTTCCATAGCGGCAGATTATTTCATGTCTGCGATTGGGCTTATCTTAACGCTTTTCATCGGTTTGCCCTCAGGATCCTTGTTGGTTTCGCTGTCAAGACCGGTGAATTTGATCTCGTAGCCGTTGCATCCCAAACGGTCTATGTTGTAGCTGCCAATGTAGAAGCATACAAGATTTGAAACGGTCTGGCCCTTGCCGTCCATAAGGCTGTGGTCCCTTTTGAATCTTAGCTCAAGCGGATAGTAGCCGTCATATTTTGGCTCACCATTAATCTGGTTGTCAACAAGGCTTACCACATGATTCTGGTTCTTCTGGTAAGGGTCTATATTTACCTTGAACTCAATGTTGAGGTATCCGCCACCAATGTAGGCTTCAACAATCTCAATGCCGTCGTCAGACAATTTCTCGTCTGAAGAGGTTACAAGATCAATTTCTTTTGTCTCAATCTCTGTGATGCCGTGAATGTTTACACTGTATGTAAATGGGGCAACCGGTGTGCTGTTTTCTGTAAAATAAATGATCGCGCGTTGTGCACTCTCTTTAGGCTGATAGTTTACATGTACTCTTGAAGGGTACATTGATTCGCCGTTGTCGAGCTGTATTGCAAATCCAACCTCATTGAAGTATGGAAGGATGGTTCCCAATACAGATTTTTTTGGCTCATCATCTTTGTTGCAGGAAACAAGTACCGGAAGCACAAGTGCCGCAAACAGCAGAATTTTAGCTAATTTTTTCATTTTCTGAGTATTAATATTAATAATTTTTGTTTGTATCTCCTAAGGTGT
>JAFOER010000102.1 GCA_017380095.1 Bacteroidales bacterium | reverse complement strand
TACGAGGGTGCTGCAATGATTGGACGCTTCACCGACAAGAGCCAGATAAGCATCATTGCCAACGGCAACAATACAAACAACCGCGGTTTCTCCGATGTGGCCGGAAACATGATGGGCCAGATGCGCGGTGGCGGCGGTGGCGGCTGGACCGGCCGTGGTATCACAACCTCGTGGATGGGCGGTATCAATGCCAACAAGAATTTCAAGAAGGAGGATTCCGATATCCATGGTAACCTCATGTACAGCGGACGCGACCGCCTCATTGAGGAGACAAAGGACAGGATGACAATGCTTTCACCTGAGAGAACCCTTTATAACCACGAGAGCGGTTATGACAAGACATATTCTGACGGTATACGTTTTGGCGGTGAGTTCGACTACAAGCTTACGGAGAAATCATCATTTATGATAAGGCCAAGCTTCAATATTGGAAGGGGTGATTTTGAGTCGTTCAGCGAGTTCAACACCAGAACCAATATGGATTCTACCAACAAGGGTTACAGCAAGAACTATGGCGACAACAATAACCACAATATTGGAACAAGACTCTTGTGGAGACAGAAGTTTGACAGGCCTGGCAGAACAATGTCATTGAGCATCAACCTCAATTTCTCAAACAACGAGTCTGACGGCTTCAACTATTCGAGAACTGATTTCTTCAAGAACAACCTTATAGATTCTACAGCAGTTGTTGACCAGCATTTCCTTAGCAAAAGTTCTACAAGCACTTATGCGGCAAGGTTGTCATACATTGAGCCTTTGGGAAAGAACTATTTTGTGGAGACTGCGTACAGATTTACCAATAAGGTTACAGATTCTGAGAAGAATACCTACAGCAGGGATGCAGGCGGAGCGTATTCAATCTTTGATCCTGAATACTCTACCAACTATGAGAACACCTTCTTTACCCAGCAGGCGGAGTTGAACTTCATGAAGCAGGAGGAGAAATACAATATCTCAATTGGTGCTTCTGTGCAGCCTGCAAGGACCAAGAGTGTTGGAAGGGGCCAGGATACATCCTATACCGTTACAAACTTTACCCCAATTGCAAGGATAGATTACCGCTTCTCCGACAGCAAGCAGTTGAGGATAAGATACCGCGGAAGGACAAGTCAGCCTTCTATCAACCAGCTGATGCCGGTTAACGACAACTCGGATCCTTTGTACAGGGTAGAGGGTAACCCAGACCTTAAACCTGAGTTCACCCACTCGTTGAGCACAAACTATCAGGTGAATGACAGGGCCAAGTTCAGCTGGTTCAATATGGGATTGGACATGTCATATACACAGGATGACATTGTTTCCAAGAAATATTATACCGATGAGGGTGTGCAGATTTCCACTTACGAGAATACCGGCAAGGCCGTTTACTCAATCAACGGTAGAGTCATGTACAATGCACCTATCGGGAAGAGCAACTTTACAATCAATACCTTTACAAGGGCGGGTTACAACAACGGTATCTCTTATGTGAGGGAGCAGAAGGATTTTGTTGAGAACGAGACCAAGAACCTGAACATTTTCCAGATGTTGAGACTTACATACAGGAATGACTGGGCCGAGATTATTGCGGGCGGTTCCGTGAATTACCGCAATGCCAGGTATTCTGTAGGTTCTATGGAGGATGTGGAGAGATGGACAAACGGAATCAACGGTTCAATCAACTTTACAATCCCTGGTGGAATAAACTTGAAGTCTGACATAAACCACACATTCTACAAAGGTTTTGACGAGGGCTATGATGAGCCTGTAACAGTTTGGAATGCGGAGATTGCCAAGACATTGTTCAAGAATGCGGCAACCTTGAAGTTCAAGATTTATGACATCTTGAAACAGAGCAGGAACACCTCGGTTACTACAAGTGAGAACTATATACAGAATGTTACCAACAATACCCTTGGCCAGTACTTTATGGTTACACTTACCTGGAGGTTCGGAAACTTTGGCGATATGGGCAAAGGGGGAATGAGAGGCGGCATGAGAGGCCCTGGTATGGGAGGTGGCCCTATGGGTGGCCCTGGCAGAAGGTAGTGGACAGTTTTATGGATTATAATGATTGCACAGGAAATTTCCTGTGCAATTTTTTTCTATCTTTGTAAGATATAGTGATCATATGGGTGAATTCCCGCAAACTTTATTGTATGGCAACAAAAAAGAAAACTGAAAAGTGGTACTGGAACTGGCTTTCCAAACACATATATATGGCAGCTGCTGCAGTGGGTATAGTGGTGTTTGTCCTGTTCTCCATGCTGGATGTGATTACCAGACACAACAAGGAACTGGTGGTCCCTTCATTTGCAGGGATGGACATTGAATCTGCACAGAAACTTGCAGCAGAGAAGCATTTGAGGCTTGAGATAACAGACTCCGTATACATTGTACGTATGGCTCCGGGAGCCATATACAAGCAGAACCCGTTGGAGGGGAGCCATGTAAAGAAGAACAGGAGAATTCTCCTTACCATAAACGCCAATATGCCAAAGATGGTAAAGATGCCCTCTTTGGTGGGCTATTCTTTGAGACAGGCACAGTCTGAGCTCTCTTCTTCACAGCTTAAGGTAGGAAAGCTCATTTATGAGGCCGATATTGCAACCAACAATGTCCTTGAGCAATTGTATGAGGGAAAACCTGTTGAGCCGGGAGTGGAGCTGCAGAGCGAGAGCATCATTGACCTCAAACTTGGATTGAATGAGGCCGACAGTGTGGCCTTTGTCCCAAGCGTAATAGGCAAGCCGTATCCCATTATAAAGGATTTTCTAATAGACAATTCGTTGAATATGGGTAAGGCCTATTTTGATTCTACCGTATCTACCATGCAGGATTCCCTTGCCGCATTTGCATACAGGCAGGAACTTGTATTGCCGGAGGGCGATTCTGTTGCAAGATACGGAACAGCAGTGTCTGTTTATTTTACATTGGACAAATCTTTAATACCTACAGTTGAAGCTGATGGAGCAGAGGAAGAAGAGAGATAACATATTTGACAATTTCTCAAATATAGACGAATATATAGAGCAGAAGGAACTTGATGTTGATTTCCCTGAGCAGGATGAGGAGATGGATGGAGAGGGGGAAATTGACTCCATGTTTGAACATTACCGATTTCCGGTAGACAAGGGGCAGAAACTCCTTAGGGTGGACAAGTATCTTACCCAGCATATGGAGAAGACCTCGCGTCACAGGATACAGCTGGCAATTGAGGCTGAATATGTAAGGGTGAATGACAAGGTTGTGAAGGCAAACTACAAGGTTAAGCCAAATGACCTCATTACCATTGTTATGCCTTACCAGAGGAGGGGGCTTGAGATTAAGCCTGAGAACATTCCTTTGGATATTGCATACGAGGACAATGATTTGCTGGTGGTAAACAAGCCTGCCGGTCTTGTGGTGCATCCGGGCCACGGCCATTTCAGCGGCACCCTCATAAATGCCCTTGCGTTTCATCTTGGCGTAAGCCAGGGTCCCGACGGTACTGATGAGAGGATGGGTATCCTGGTGCACAGAATTGACAAGAATACGTCGGGATTATTGGTTGTTGCAAAGAATGACCAGGCGCAGATGGGGCTGGCAAAGCAGTTCTTTGACCACACAATTGAGAGGAAGTACATTGCCATTGTGTGGGGCAACGTTAAGGAGGACAGCGGAACAATCAATGCCAATATTGGAAGGGACCCTAACGACAGGTTGAGGTTCAGGGCATTTGACCCCGAGAGCGGGATAGGAAAGCATGCCGTTACCCATTACAAGGTACTTGAGAGGTTCGGTTATGTTACACTTATTGAGTGCCAGCTGGAGACAGGAAGGACACATCAGATAAGGGTTCATATGAACTCTATAGGACACCCCCTTTTCAATGACGACCGCTACGGTGGGGACAGGATTCTCAACGGAACAATATACACCAAATACAAGCAGTTTATAGACAATTGCTTCAAATTGCTGCCGCGTCATGCGCTTCATGCAAAGACCCTTGGATTTGAGCATCCTATAACAGGAAAGCATGTATTCCTGGAGAACGAAATACCGGCAGATATGGTGGCACTTATTGAGAAGTGGAGAAATTATGCAATGAGTAAAGTTTTGGAGGAGGATGAATAATGGTTAAGGATTTTTTTAAGGATATAACTCCCCAGCAGGAGGAGATGTTTGCACAGCTTACCCCACTTTATGAGGACTGGAACAGCAAGATTAATGTGGTAAGCCGCAAGGATATAGACAAACTGCAGCTGCATCATGTGCTCCATTCGCTTGCCATAGCAAAGTTTGCGCAGATGGCTGAGGTTTTCAAACCGGGTACAAAGATTATGGATGTGGGTACCGGTGGCGGTTTTCCCGGCATTCCGTTGGCCATAATGTTCCCCGAGGTGGATTTTCTCCTTGTGGATTCCATAGGAAAGAAGATTAAGGTTGTTACAGAGGTTGCAAATGCCTTGGGACTCAAAAATGTGAGGGCTGTAAAGGCCAGGGCTGAGGAGATTGATGAGAAGTTTGATTTTGTTGTTTCAAGGGCAGTAACGGATCTTGGCAATTTCCTTCCTTGGGTAAAGGGAAAGTATACAAAAGGGGTGATTTATCTTAAAGGTGGAGACCTCAATCCGGGGGGTGCCCTGTATCAGGAACTGGAGAATGCCGCTGCAAAATGCAGGATTGAGAAGAAAAAGATGACTTTCTGCCCAATAGAGATGTGGTTTGCAGATGAGTTCTTTAAAGAGAAGTATGTTATTTATATTCCAAGGTAAAAAAAGTTTGGTATTTCAAATTTAATAACGTACTTTTGCACTCCCGTTTGGAAAAATTTGAAAATTATAAAATTGTCATAATATGAAACGCACATTCCAACCATCACAGCGCAAACGCCGTAACAAACACGGATTCCGTGAGCGTATGTCAACCCCTAACGGTCGCAGAGTATTGGCTGCAAGACGCCGTAGAGGTAGAAAAAAATTGACTGTATCTTCTGAGGACAGATTCTAATCCTTATCAGATGCACCAATAAAAATGCCGTTCCCTGCAAGGAATGGCATTTTTATTTTATCTTTGTACAAAACTGATTTGTTATGAGAAAAATATTTGTTCTGATGCTATTGGGACTGGCTGTTCTTGCATGCAGCGACCCCGATAAAGTGACAGGTGCCACAGCAGATGGCGGCGGCGCCGGAAATTCTGAGAAAGCGGATACAAAAGCGCAGCAGGTAGAGGCTGACAGCGTAGGTTACATTGTTAAACTTGGTGACATTGCACCCGATTTTACCTGTACACTTACAGATGGCAGCCAGGTTACCCTTTCTGCCTTGAGGGGCAAAGTGGTAATGTTGCAGTTTACTGCAAGCTGGTGCGGCGTGTGCAGAAAGGAGATGCCTTTCATTGAGAAGGATATCTGGCTCAAACATAAGGATAATCCAAAATTTGTACTTATGGGTATAGACAGGGATGAGCCTGTAGAGACTGTGGTTGCTTTTGGCCAGCAGACAGGTGTTACCTATCCTTTGGCTTTGGATCCAGGTGCTGATATTTTTGCAAAATATGCCCTCAGGGATGCAGGAATTACCCGTAATGTCCTTATTGATGAGGAGGGTAGGATTGTGATGATGACCAGACTATACAAGGAGGATGAGTTTGCCTCTCTTGTGGCAAAGATAGACCAGATGCTGCAGTAATACCTGCAAGATCCCTTAGAAAGGACTGTTTTACAACAAATACCCCCGTTGGAATTTCTCTAACGGGGGTTGTTCATATCTGCTGCTTTTGGTCCACCTTCTTCTTTCTAGTGGGCTTCCAGCCAGGTTTTCCCTTTGCCGCACTCTACCACCAGCGGAATGCTCAGTTTTATTACGTTTTCCATCTCGCCGGTTACAATCGCCGCCACCTGCTGCTGTTCGCCGGCAGGAACGTCAAAAACAAGCTCGTCGTGCACCTGCAGCACCATCTTGCTCTTGAGCCCTTCCTGGGCAAGACGGTTGTATATGTTTATCATTGCAACCTTTATGATATCTGCGGCACTTCCCTGCAATGGGGCGTTTATGGCATTCCTCTCGCTGAAGCTCCTTACAACTGCGTTGCGGGAGTTGATGTCGGGAAGAAACCTCTTGCGGCCGTATATGGTTTGCACATAGCCGTTTTCCTTGGCCATGGCAATCATGTTGTTCATGTACTCCTTTACCTTGGGGTAACTTGCAAAATACTCCTCAATGAGGGCTTTGGAGTCGGTTCTGGTCATTCCCAGCCTCTGCGAAAGGCCGAATGCGGAGATTCCGTAGATGATTCCAAAATTGGCTGTCTTGGCCCTGCTGCGCTGCTCTTTGGTAACCTCATCCTCAGATACCTTGAACACTTTTGCCGCAGTTGCGGTGTGGATGTCCATGTTCCTGTTGAAGGCATCAATCAGGTGCGGGTCGCCGCTCATGTGGGCCATAAGGCGCAACTCAATCTGCGAGTAGTCTGCAGAAATTATGTAACCCTCTGCAGATGAAGGGATGAATGCGTTCCTTATCTCCCTGCCCCTGCTGGTGCGGATAGGGATGTTCTGCAGGTTTGGATTGGTTGAACTCAATCTTCCGGTAGCGGTGAGCGACTGGTTGAATGTGGTGTGCACCTTTCCAGTGGTGGCATTTATAAGTTGCGGCAGCGCATCTGTATATGTGGAGATGAGTTTCTTTATTCCCCTGTACTCCAGAATTTTTCCTACAATAGGGTGGAGGTGGAGCATCTCATTGAGGGTCTCCTCATCCGTAGGGTAGCTTCCTTTGGCGCTTTTCTTTACTTTAGGGTTCAGCTGCAGCTTTTCATAAAGCAGTATCCCCACCTGTTTTGGAGAGGAGAGATTTATAGTGGCGTCCCCTGCCAGTTCCACCGCCTGGGCCTCAATCTCTGCAAGTTCCTTGCCCAGTTCAATGCTGTATTCCTTAAGGTGGCGGGTGTCTATCTTTACACCTGTATATTCCATATTTGCAAGCACTTCCACAAGGGGAGCCTCAATCTCCCTATAGAGCCTTTCCTGCCCTGCCTGCGCAAGTTCCTCCAGAATTTTCCCTTTCAGCTGCAGCAGCAATGCACATTTTATTCCCGACAATTTTTTCTCTTCCTCTGTCATTCCTCCCTGCGGCACATCTGCAATGGCAGAGAAAAGGTCCGGTTCTGCAGCGGCCGAGAAGAGGTCCGGCTCTTCCTTGGAGTTTTCTTCCTGGAGATTTGTGGGGTGTGCGATTTCCTCCATATCTATATTGAGGTAACTTTTAAGGAGCAGATCCTCCTTGTGGCTCCTCTCGGGGTTGATGATATAGTGCATCAGCTCAATGTCGTATATCTCTCCCTTGAGCTGTATCCCCTGCTCCCAAAGCTGTTTGTACAGCTGCTTGAATCCGTAGCCGGTTTTGGAAATTGCCGCGTTCCCAAAGATTTCTCGCAGTTGCGCCATTCCATTTGCTGCGGCGGTTGTGTATGCTGTGCTGCATCCAAGAACAATGCTGTTGTTTGGTGCAAGTACAAATGCAACTTCACCCTCCTTTGCTGCAATTGCTGCCATTTCAGATGCGGTAACTTCCTTCACTTGTGGAATTGCTGTTGCCGGCATCCCTTCTTCTGCCGCTGCCTGCAGTGGCTCTGCAGATGGTGTGCCTGAAGAGGTCTCCCTTATTAATCCGTCGGGAAGAAGTTTGCGGAGCGAGTTGAACTCGTAGCGGTTGAATATCCTTGAAATTTCTGCTGCATCTGCCCCCTGCATCCTTATCTGCTCCAGCTGCAGCGGAAGTTCTATGTCCGTTTTTATGGTTACCAGGAAGCGGCTCATCTGAATCTGTTCCAGAGAACTTTTTATGGATTCCTGCTGCTTTGCAGGGAGTTCATCCACGTGGGCAATGATGTTCTCCAGGGAGCCGTATTTTCCTATGAGTTTCTTTGCTCCAACCTCTCCAATTCCGCGGATTCCCGGCACATTATCCGAGGAGTCTCCCCATATTGTGAGGATGTCTATAACCTGCTGGGGGTTGCATATCCCATAATGTTCACATACCTGTTCCTTCCCGATGATTTCCACCTCGTTTCCCCCTTTGCCCGGTTTGTACTGGAAAACATTTGGGGAGATGAGCTGCCCGTAGTCCTTGTCGGGAGTAACCATATATATTTGTGAATCATTGCCTTCCCATTGGGTTGCCATTGATCCTATTACATCATCTGCCTCATAGCCGGGAATCATCACCACCGGGATGTTGAATGCCTTGAGTATATCCTGCAGGGGCTCCAGGGCTGCCTTTACCAGTTCCGGTGCTGCGGAGCGGTTTGCCTTGTACTGCGGGAATGCCTCGTGGCGGAAGGTTTTTGCCGGAGGGTCAAATGCCACTGCAAGGTGGGTGGGGTGCTCTTTGGTTATGAGCTCAAGGAGCATTTTTGTGAATCCGTACAGGATGGAGGTGTCCTCTCCCTTGGAGTTTACCATAGGGCGACGCATGAATGCGTAGTACATCCTGAATATCTGGGAGTGTCCGTCTATAAGGAAAATTTTCTGCATCTTCTGGGATTATTTGTTGTCACTGGCATACCATTCTACAAATGAACCGGCAGTCTCGTACAGCTTGAGGCTGAAAAGTTCCACCTGCGGAGGGAGGTTCCTTGAGATGGCCTCTGCAAAATGACAAATGAGATTTTCTGTTGTAGGCTGGAAATCCACCGTTACAACATTGCCGTACTGCTGTGCTATCTCCTCTGCCAGAGGGGCACCGCTGCGGAGTACGAGGGCGTGGTCGAACTTGTCTATTATCTGCTCATTTACAATTGATTTGAGCAGTTTGAAATCCATTACCATCCCCTCTTTTGGAGATTGGGTGCCGTTGAGCGGCTCTCCCTTTATTGTTACATACATAAGGTATGAATGGCCGTGCAGGTTCCTGCACCTTCCGTCGTATCCCGGGAGGGCATGGGCCCCCTCAAATCTGAACTCTTTTGTTATCCTCAGTACTGGCATATACAATGTGTTAAACTACAAATTTACATAAAAAATGTTACTGTTTTCCAGGGTTGGGCAATAAATACAATAAAATGGTCAGGGGGTATAATTCTTGTAATTTTTGCGCGGATTTTTGCTTATAGTTTTGAACAAATGTGTTGTTTTGTTTTTTAATTTATTATATTTGTAATAGAAATTGGTAAAAGCTTTAAAATTTAAAGGTATGAAAGTTGATTTTAACGAGTTCCTTTCAAGCAGTGGAAAATGCATGAAACCCTCACCGATAAGGGCTTTGCTTGGTGTTGTAAACCAGCCTGGAGTAATCTCATTTGCAGGCGGTTTTCCTAACCCGGCAACCTTTCCTATTGAGGACCTGAAGACCATTATGATGGAGGTGCTGGAAGAGGAGGGTGCAAAGGCTTTGCAGTATGGCGGTACGGATGGAAACTGGGAGCTGAGAGAAGAGCTGGCCAAGAGATATGTGAGGGACGGTCTTGATATAGACAAAGACAACATTATCATAACTACAGCATCGCAGCAGGCCATTGACCTTACAGCAAAGGTGCTGCTTGATCCGGGTGATATAGTAATCTGCGGTTTGCCTTCTTATTTGGGTGCCCTGCAGGCGTTTACAACCTACCAGGCCAAACTTGTGGGTGCAGAGAAGGATGAGGAGCTGGAGGCTGTTGTGAGAGCCATGTGCCTTAGCGGCAAGAAGCCCAAATTCATTTATGCCATTCCGGATTTCCAGAACCCTACAGGACTTACAATGACATTGGAGCAGAGGCAGTATATGGTAAGGATTGCAAGGAAATATGATATACTTATCCTTGAGGACAGCCCTTACAAGGAGATCCGTTTTGAGGGTGAGCACATGCCTTATATCTATTCAATGGCTCCTGAGCGTACAATCCTTTTGGGTACATTCTCAAAGACATTTGCCCCTGGCTTCCGCCTTGGATGGATTGTTGCCCCTAAGGAGTTCATCCACAGGATAAACCTTGCAAAACAGTCTGCAGACCTCTGTTCTCCTTCATTTGACCAGTGTGTAGCGGCAAGATATCTCAAGAAGGGTCTGTTTGAAAAGAATATTGCCGGTACAGTTGAGATGTACAAGGGCAAGAGGGACCTTATCCTCAAGGCGTTTGAGGAATATATGCCTGAGGGGGTAACCTGGACAAGGCCGGACGGCGGACTTTTCCTTCTTGTAAAGCTTCCTGAGGGGTATGATGCCAAGGAACTGTTTGAGATTGCACTGCAGAAAAATGTTGCATTTGTGATAGGAGAGGCATTCTTCTGTGACGGCAGCGGAAAGAATACGTTCAGGGTGAACTATTCGTTTATGGACGATGAGAAACTTGTGGAGGGTGTGAGGAGACTTGCAGATGCCATAAGGGAATATACAGGTAAATAGTTTGCATTTTAAATATGAGTGTCCCGACAAGGTTTTGTACTTTGTCGGGATACTTATTTTTATTATTTTTGCACCCCGTAAAATGACTAAATAACAAAATAAAAAGAGATAATTATGAGAAAGAAAATTGTTGCAGGCAACTGGAAAATGAACACCACTGTTGCAGAGGGTGTACAGTTGGCAAAAGATGTATTGGCTAAAGTTTCAGAGGTTCCTGCTGAGGTTAAATTGGTTGTTGCTCCACCATTCGTTCACATCACTTCTGTTGGTGCTGTTCTTGAGGGTTCAGCAATCGGTCTTTCTGCACAGAACTGTGCAGATGAGGTTAAAGGTGCTTACACAGGTGAGGTTTCTGCAAAGATGGTTGCTTCTACAGGCGCACAGTATGTTATCCTTGGCCACTCTGAGAGAAGGGAGTATTATGGTGAGACAAATGAGAAACTTGTAAAGAAAATCAATCTTGCTCTTGCTGAGGGTCTTGCTCCAATCTACTGCGTTGGCGAGAAACTTGAGGAGAGAGAGGCTGGCAAACACTTTGAGGTTGTTGGCTCACAGGTTAAAGAGGTTCTTTTTGGCCTTTCTGCAGAGCAGATGAAGAATGTTGTTATTGCTTACGAGCCGGTTTGGGCTATCGGTACAGGCAAGACTGCTACCAGTGAGCAGGCTCAGGAGATCCACGCTTTCATCCGCGCTACTTTGGCTGAGCAGTTCGGTGCTTTGGCTGAGGAGATCACTATCCTTTACGGCGGAAGCTGCAAACCTTCAAATGCAAAAGAGCTATTTGCTCAGAAAGATATTGACGGTGGTTTGATTGGCGGTGCTGCTCTAGTTGCTGATGACTTTGTAGCAATTGCAAAAAGCTTCTAATTAACTAAAAAAGATTACACAATGAATTACATAGAGGTTGCAATAGAGATTACTCCATATACAGAGGAGAATGCGGAGATTGTAATGGCTATGTTGGATGATATCCCTTTTGAGAGCTTCTCTACGGAGGAGCCTCTCCTTAAGGGTTATATTGGGCAGGATAATTTCAATCAGCAGAACCTTAAGACCGTGTTGAGCTTTTTCAACGGCGGGGATTCCGGTTTTGATGTTTCGTATACCACTTCATTCATTCAGGAGGAGAACTGGAACAAGACCTGGGAGTCTGATTTTGAGCCAATCTTCATTGACGGGCTTGTAACAGTAAAGGCTCCTTTCCACAAGAATCTCCCTTTGACAAAATACAACATCCGCATTGAGCCAAAAATGGCTTTTGGTACTGGTCATCACCAGACAACCACAATGATGGTTAAGGCTATGCTGGATTTGAATGGGGAAGGTGAGAAGAGTGCTGAACTTTGTGGCGCTTCAGGTTTGTTGGCCGGCTGTTGCGGCGGTAAAGGGTGGAGAAGTTTGCGCGGCAAACAGGTGCTTGATATGGGTACCGGTACCGGCGTACTTGCAATCCTTGCGGCAAAGATGAAGGCCAAGAGGGCTGTGCATGCAATTGATGTGGATATTGTTGCTGTAAATTCTGCCAAGGAGAATGCATGGAAAAACCGTCTTGCGGAGGCTGTGCATACACTTTATGGTGACGGTTCCCTCATTCAGATAAACAAATACGACCTTATCCTTGCCAACATTAACAGAAATATCCTTCTGCAGGATATGGATACCTATTACAGGGGAATGCGCCAGGGGGGTGTTCTTGTGTTGAGCGGTTTCTATACGGAGGATATTCCGGTACTTGAGGCATGCGCTGCAGAGAAGGGCTTCAAGCTTGTTGCCACAAGAGATATTGACAATTGGGCAAGCATGATACTTTGCAAGGAGTAGATCTCCGCTGGGTGACAGTCCTGCTTGTTCTGCT
>JAFOER010000101.1 GCA_017380095.1 Bacteroidales bacterium | reverse complement strand
GTTTAATTTTATAACCCTCACATCTGCCAAAAAGGGCCTCGCCAACAGAAATTGCGGCGCTGTCCGGACGTTTGCGCACCCAGTATGAACTGAGCATTGGGCCGTGTATTGTCTCAATCCCCTGCTTGTTCAGGGCAAGATGGTAAGTTGTAACATCGCTGAATCCCACAATCCATTTGGGGTTCTTTTTTATGATATCGAAATCCAGGTACTCCAGGGTTCTTATGGCACCATAACCGCCCCTGTAAAATACAATGGCCTTTATGTTGGTGTCCTGCACCATCTCCATAAACTCCTGGGCCCTCTCCCTGTCTGTAACATTGAACGGTACAGCATCGTGCTTGAACAGGTGCTTTCCGCATTTTACATTCACACCCCACGATCTCACAACATCAATCAGGGTGTCGGTCTCTCCGGGGCGGTGGTTTACCGGAGAAGATACAACCATAAGGCCTACGGTATCTCCGGGCTGCAGGAAAGCAGGCCTTTCAACCTGTACCTTTTCATTGTTGGATGTGCAGCAGGCCAATGCAAAAATGGCCAGCAGCGCAAAAAATATCTTTTTCATTCTTGGGTTTGATTAGATTTCGTCTTCATCCCTCTTTCGGAGAACAGCCTTCCTCAACTCAAAGTTCTGGCCAAGGTATCTCTTCCTTACCTCAGGATTGTTTGCAAGCTGCTCAGGGGTGCCGCTCTCAAGGATATTGCCGTCGTAAAGCAGATACGCCCTGTCTGTAATGGCAAGGGTCTCGTGCACGTTGTGGTCTGTGATTACAATACCAATGTTCTTTGTCTTCAGCTTGGCAATGATATGTTGGATATCCTCAACCGCAATAGGGTCTACACCGGCAAACGGCTCGTCCAGAAGGATGAACTTGGGATCAATTGCAAGCGCACGGGCAATCTCGCACCTTCTCCTTTCTCCTCCCGACAACTGTATACCGTAACTCTTTCTCACCTTCTCCAGCCTGAACTCCGCAATGAGGTTCTCCAGACGCTCCCTGCGCTCCTCCTTTGAGAAGTGGCTGAGCTCCATCACCGACATTATATTGTCCTCCACACTCATTTTCCTGAACACGGATGCCTCCTGTGCAAGATAACCCAATCCCTTTTGGGAACGCTTGTACATAGGAAGTTCTGTAATGTCCTCGTCGTCGAGGAATATCTGGCCGCCGTTAGGCTTTATCAGACCTGTTATCATATAGAAACTGGTAGTTTTGCCGGCGCCGTTAGGGCCAAGCAAGCCAACAATCTCACCCTGGTTGCAATCAAACGACACCCCTTTTACAACGGTACGTTTGCCATATTTCTTAACCAGGTCTCTGCAATGTATACGCATATCCTAAATAATATCTAAATCCAAATCTTTAACAATTTCCACTACCTCGGGGTAGGTTCTCTTCATCTGGTCCGCCTTCTCGTAAACGGTATAGGGGACCTTCTTCTGTTGGGTAACTTCAACCACTTCCACCAACAGCTTCACATCTGCGTTGTTCAGCTCCTTTTGCAGGAATCCAATGAGTTGTGGAAGGGAATTTTTCTCTATCCAGCTCTGCTGGGCGCTGTTTCCAACCTTAAATACAACAGTTGTGCCATCCTCCCTCAGGATTGGTGCAGTCTGTTTTATGGCAGTGGCAAGTCTCGGGTACTGGTTCTGGCTCTCTGCCATCTTCTCCCACGCTGCCTTGAGCCTCTCCATGGTAACTGCCTCATGGGCGGTGATCACCTCCTGCTGGGAGGTCTTAGGGGTGTTCTGGGCCTTCTTTATGATGCTGCTGATGGAGATGCCGCCTGCAGCCTTCTTTATAGGGTTGGCAGGTTTCTCGGGTGCCGGTGCCTGCATCTGCGTCGCCTGAGCTTCTGCCGCCGGAGCCTGTGTTGCCGGAGCTTCTGCTGCCGGTTTTTCAGGTGCCGCAACCTGCGGCTGTGCCGGTTGCTGTACAGTTGTTTGCTGAGGTGCCACCTGCTGTTGTGCAGCCTGTTGCTGTGCAGCCTGTTGCTGCTGTGCCATTTCTGCGGCAGCTGGCTGTGCTACCGGAGCGGCTGCAACGGTTGCAGGGGCGGCCTGCAGCTGGGCAAGTTTTACCAGCATGAACTCCACCAGAAGCCTCTGGTTGCCGCTCTGCCTGTACTCGTTCTCACATTTTGTGGTATGGCCAAGGGCCTCGTACAGGAAGCGTAGGGAGCATTTTGCGCTCTGCTGCTTGTATCTCTGGGCTACACTTGGAGCCATATCCAGCAGCTTGTGGGTTGAGGTATCCTGGCATACAAGGAGGTTTCTCAGGTGGCTGCTCAATCCCCCCCCAAAATAGAGGGCGTTGAATCCTTTTGAGAGGATCTCGTCAAAAAGGAGCAGCGATTTTGAGAAATTGCCTGTAAGGGTACACTCTATAAGGTTGAAATAATATTCATGGTCAAGAAC